>CALXNI010000118.1 GCA_944389715.1 uncultured Clostridia bacterium
ATTTGAATGTGAAGTGAGAAGTGGGATGTGGGAAGTGTGAAACTAGGGTAAGCCTTACGTAGTCTAGCCCTAAAAAGCACACCTCACACTTCGCACCTCACACCTCGCATGAACAAATTACAATTTATATTCTTTTTCTAATTTTTCTCTTAAATATATTTTTGATATTATTTCTAGTTCTTTTATTGTTTCTTCTGGTACTTTAAATGAAAATATTTTTTTTGAATCTGAAAGTATTATATATCTTATGGCATCTTTTGTTGTAGGATTAATCTCTATTGCTCCTTTATCTTGTTTGCCACATACTCTACATTTTAATCCACTGTCTTTAAAACTGAAGTAATTTAAATCTTCTTTTGTTTTACAATTTTTACATTCATCTATAACTGGTCTAAATCCTATTATTGATAATAGCCTTAACATAAATGTTGAGTTTATTAAACTTAAATTTTTATTCGTTTCTGATATCATATACAAGGTATTTAAATATAATTGTAAAACTTTATATGTATTTTGATTTTCTGTAGTTACATCATTTATTATTTTAGTAATATATGAAGCATATTTTAATTTATCTAAGTCTGTTCTTATGTCATAAAAAACTTCTATTATTTCGCAGGAATTAATGCTATAAGAGTTTCCGCTTTTATATAATAAATATTCTCCAAAGCACAAAAATTGAGTAGCAGCCATAAGAAGACTTTTAGGTCTTCTTGCTCCTTTTGCTGCTGCCTCAATTTTACCGCAAGTTTGGTGTTAATATTGTAACTATTTTATCAAAATCTGATACTATCTTTTCTGCTATTATTATTCCCTTTACTTTCAATAGTTTCATAGTTTTCCGCCTTCATATTTTGTTCTATATTTGTTACTTGTTTTAATTCTAAAAATGTGTCTATATTTCCAGTTTTCTTAAAGGTATTCCACGCTATTTGTTTTATCATAAGTCTCATCTCCTCTTATATGTGCACATAAATTTTATTGCAATTATTTATTTACACCTTTAATTTTATCTTTTGTAAATCAATATTTTTTATTCATTTTTAAATCTTTTTAAAATGTTATTATTTTCTTGCCAATTTTCTTTAACTTTTACCCATATTTTTAAGTTAGCTTTTGTTTGTAACATCCTTTCTATATCTTGTCTTGCATATGTTCCTATTTTTTTTAACATACTTCCATTCTTACCAATTACTATTCCTTTGTGAGAATTTCTTAAAACATATATTACAGCTTCTACATCGTAAATGTCTTGGCCTTTTGTGGTTTTTCTTAAATTCATTTTTTCTACTTCTACTAATATACCATGTGGAACTTCTTCATCTAATAATTTTAATGCTTTTTCTCTAATTATTTCTTCTACTAGTTGTCTTGCTGTTTGATCAGTATATTCTTCTATATCATAATATGCCGGTCCATATGGAAGGTTCTTTTCTATTTCATCCAATATTTTGTCTAAATTCTCACCTTTTGATGCAGATATAGGAATAATTGCTTTAAATTCATATTCTTCACTGTAAATTTTTATTAAGTTTAGTAGTTTTTCTTTTTCTATTAAATCAATTTTATTTATTACTAATATGGTTTTTTTATTTTTTTCTTTTATTTTATCTAATATCAATTTATCGCCTTTGCCTATTTTTTCTGATGTTGCCTCAATAATAAATAAAGTAATATCAGAGTCTGGAATTGTTCCCCAAGCTGTTTCGTTCATTATTTCTCCAAGTTTTGTTTTTGGTTTATGTATTCCAGGGGTATCAATAAAAATTATTTGTGAATTTTTTCTATTTACTATTGCTTTTATTGCTGTTCTAGTTGTTTGACATTTATCTACTGTTGCAGCTACCTTTTCTCCAACTAAACTGTTAATTAAAGTAGACTTTCCAACATTAGTTCTTCCTATTATTGATACAAAACCTGATTTGAAATTATCCATTTTTACCTCACCTTGTTATTATACTTAAAAATATCTGATTTTTTTGTAAAAAATAGTAAATATATTATTAAATTTTATCTACTTTTTTTACTTGACAAATTCATTTTAACATATTTTGGATAATAATAAAAGAGGCAAACCATTTTTATATGATTTGCCTTTTTTATTTATACTGCTTCTTGTGTTTCTACTTCTGTTTGCATAGGTTCTGCTGGCTCGATTGTTATTTCTGCATCCTCTGGTAATATTTGTATAAATGTATTTCCGTCGTTAACTGTTATTTCTTCTCCATTTTCGTATTTATATACTGTTTGTCCGCTATGGCTTGTTTTTTCCCAAGTAATTGGAACTGAATATCCGTTAGATATGTAATATCCGCTTCCACTTCCTATATTTTCTAGTTCTTGTCTTCCTTTGTTTTGTCCATCATTTAATGTATAGTTATTAACTTTGTATATTATTATATTTTTTGCTGTGTATTGTTCTCCTGTTTCTAAATCTACATTTGCTTGCCCGCTCATACTTCTTTTATATACTTTGTTTTCTTCGTCATATTCATAACTTGTTGTATGATAATATGAATATTCTAGGTCTATATTGCTAGCTGAAGTTGCTTCCTGGTTTGTACTTAAATCAATTTCTGTTGCACTATAATTTAATAATAAATCTTTATCTGTATCTCTTGTATATCCATTTTCTTTTGCATAATCATTTGCTTTTGCTAAGTCTACAAATCCTGTATGTTCATAATCTCTATTTAATGTTCTGTCCCTAAAGAATATTGACCCTTCTAATGCTATACCGTCTAAATCATCAATTCCTGTATTAATTCTAGAGTATGCCTGTGGGCTTCCTCCCCAGTGAATAAATATTGCATCATTTTCTTCTGCATAATCTATAAAATAATGTCTTGCACTTCTTACTGATCCTACTTTTTCTGGCAACTTATCCTTGTATAATGCCATCATTCTAGTTATTCCACCTTCTGCAATGATTTCATAAACTAAATATGCATCTTGCAAACCACATTGTGGCCATGCTGCATGATTATTATTTATCATTACTGCATATGGTCTTGTTTTTGAATTAACATCAACTATTTGTACCTGAGGCTCTTCTTGCTTTTGTTCTTGCACTTGTCCAGTTGCATTTGTTTCTACTTGTCCTTTATTTAGCAATTTTAATGCAAGTAAGATTCCAGCTATTATTATTAAAATTACTAAAATTATTACTAATAACTTGCCCCCATTTACATTGGTAGTTTTTTTTCGTTTCTCTTTTGTTCTTCTCCCATTATCCATTTTAAATATCATCCCTTCTTTTTTTATTTATTTTAAAATTTTTAATTGATGTAATATGTTTTCTTCTTTTTGTCTCATTATATTTTTGTCATTTTCTTTTATATGATCATATCCCATTAAATGATAAAACCCATGTACTGCCATATATGCTAATTCTCTTTCAAAACTATGTCCATATTCTTCTGCTTGCTGTTTTACTCTATCTATAGATATAACTATATCCCCTAAAATATCCTGATTTGCATTTTCTAAATTTTCTAGTTCTTCTTTTTCAAACATTGGAAATGAAAGTACATCTGTTTCTTTATCGATATTTCTAAATTGTTTATTCATTTTTCTAATATTATCTGGATTAGTAAGAACTACATTAATATATAAATTTTTGTTGTTTATTTTTTCTTCTGTAAAGCATTTCTCTATTACCTTTTTTAGTATATTAGTATATTGCTTGTTTTCGTCTATATCTAAAAAATTTATTTCTACTATTTCCATCTTTTCCCTCTATGTTGTTTTATTATATGGGTCGCACAAGAGTGCAACCTATACATATTTATATTTTATTATAATTTAATGAATGAACTCCTTTACCTATGTTTTTGTAATTTCCTTCAATTGTTTTGCATTTATTTTTTATTTGTTTTATTGCACCAAGTTCGACTAATTTTTGTTTTATTATTTTTATATAATTATTTTCATTTGATTCTTTTAACTCATTTTTTAAAAATAATATTTGTTTTTGTTTTGATTGTTCTTTGTTATCTTCTATTTCTTTAATTTTTTTATATTTATCCCAAAATACTTTATATTCTTCTCTTTTTTCTGGCTTGTCCCAATATACTTTTGTAGATAACAATCTTATATTATAGTCTTCTATTAATTCTATTAGAAGATTAAATGTATTATCTCTTCTTGCTTTAGTTGCTGAATTAATAATTAAATTTCTAACATCTTCTATAAGTTTTTGGTAACATTGCTCTGCTGCAATTAATGGCAAACTGTGCGTAAATAATTGCCTACTAATTCCTAATAATACCATTTTTTGTCTGATTTTATCTCTTTCATCTAATTTTCCAACTAACATGCTTTCGTATTTTTCGTAATCTTCTAATATGTTTTTGTAGTCTTCTTTATCTTTGATTCTTAATTTGATTGGTAAAATCTCGGAAATATAACTTTCTAAAGTATTAAATATTTTATTATATATATTATCAACAGATTCTACTTTGCTAGATACTGTATCTGCTAATTGTACTGAATAATTTTTTAGCAATCCTTTATATAAAGAATCCATTTTTGATATATAAAATTTATTATATTTTTCTATTGTACTTTCTTTTTTTAAACTACTTACTGATTCATAATCTACATTTAGCAGATATTCTTGCTTTTTATATTTGTATTCTATATATTGTTTTTCTTTTAAGCTTACTACCAAATAATACTTACTTAATGCTTCCTTTTCAAAATTTGATGCTGTACCGGTTTTTAACTTTTTTATATACAGAATCAATTATATATTTGTCTATTGCTTCTAGATATAAGCTATAAACTTCTTCGTATTTTTTTAATAAAATTTCTTTTTTGTCAATATCATCTTCTTCAACTGCTAAGCTATAATTTGAATATGCTTTTATTAAATTATTTCTTTTTATTGAAATCATCATACTGTTAATGCTTACTCTTGTTGGTATAAGCATTTTTGTAATAGTGCTAGTTATTTTTGAGAAAAATGTTTTGTTCGTATCTAAAACCCTTAGGCTCTTTTGTTCCATAAAAACCTCCATTCGAGCAATTTATGCTCTAAAATATTTTATAAAAACCTCTAAATAAATTGTTAAAATAGGTTTTTATTTGCCGATTAAAATAATATTTTGTCTTTAATACCTATGTTTTCAAGCACTTCATATATGACTTCAACTTCTATGTATCCTTCATTTCCGTATACATTTACTTGTTTATTTATAATATTTTCTTTGTTTTCTATTTCATTTTCTAGTTCCTCTTCAAGTTTTTTTCTTCCTATTTCTTTAAGTTCTTCTTCCGTATATGTTATATCTTGATTCTCATATTCATAATTTGTTGTTTTTATGATTTCAATCGGTAAATAAAAATTAGAAAATAACATTAATTTTTTATTCTCATTTATTGTATCATAATTTTTAAATTTTGAAAGGGTTTTATATAAATTTATTTTAAAATTATTTATATTTAATGTATACTTTTCTTCCGTAACCCCTGTGGATACTTTGATTTGTTGATTAAAATAAAATTTTTCTTTTTTTGAGTACCAAACTTTTGCTTCTATATCTGCCTGAGAGTGAACATATCTAATTCCTGTATATTTTCCTTCTAAATATCCATTTACTAAAATGTCTCCCTCTTTTACAATATCTCCAACGCTTACGGCTGCAGTACCTTCTTGAACATTTATTTTTGTAATAATTCCTGTTTTATCTGATATAATATTGCAATATTCATTTTCATCAACTACTTCTGGTGCTTTTTCAGTTTCTTTTATTTCTACAATTGCATTAGTTCCTTTTAAGTTTATTCCTATCCAAGCAATATCATCTCTATTTAATCTTATTTTGTTTATAATTGAATTTGTATCTAATTTATTTTTACTAACTCCTATTTTAAGTCCCTGATTATTTAATTCTTCGATTATTTCTTGTTCTGAAATATTTGCATTCCCTTTTATATCAATATTCCATATAAAATTAGAAGTAACTACTAATGAAATAATAACTAATATTAATAATGCTAAAAATATTTTTCTTTTTCTATATCTATGTAAAATAAATGGAATACCTTTTTTGGCTTGTATTTTTATTCTTGATTTAGTTTTTTTTG
>CALXNI010000119.1 GCA_944389715.1 uncultured Clostridia bacterium
TAGAGATTAGAGATTAGAGGTTGGAGATTAGAAATTAATTGCAAACGTTGTAGGGGCGGGGTTCCACACCCGCCCGCAAACAGCAAATTAATTGCAAACGTTGTAGGGGTCGCCGCCCACGGCGACCTGCATATCAATATTTAAGGGTCGCCCAGGGGTGCGACCCCTACAGATTTAAAATCAATTTAATCACACAAATTACAATTTATAGAGGAGAAATTATGGATTACAGGAATTACAAATTTGAACAATTATGGAAAGATTTAAATGATGGATACCAAATTTATTACACATACATGGGTATAAGATATTTATTAAGTAAACTTACTAAAAATTGTTATTCAAAAGAAATTGTTAACTTTAATGGGAAGGGTCCACATCCTAAAACTCAAATAATTACATTAAAAAGTGTAATGGAATTACATCCATTTATGGAAGAAATTGAATATAAAATAGAAATGAAATAAAAAGGAGACCAACTATGAAATTAGTAATTCAGAGAGTATCCAAAGCAGAGGTAGAAGTAGATAACAAAATAGTAGGAAAAATTGATAAAGGCTTTTTAGTTTTATTTGGTGCAGGTAAAGATGATACAAAGCAGCAAGCTGACTTCCTTGCCGAAAAATTATGCAATTTAAGAGTGTTTAAGGACGAAAATGATAAAATGAACTTGTCTATTAAAGATATTGATGGAGAACTTTTAATAGTTTCCCAATTTACCTTATATGCTGATTGCAGAAAGGGAAATAGACCAAGCTTTGTAAATGCAGCTTCGCCAAATATTGCAAATGAACTTTATGAGTATTTTATGGATAGATGTAAAAAACATGTAAAAAATGTCCAAAAAGGTATATTTGGTGCACGTATGAAAGTTAGTTTATTAAATGACGGACCAGTTACTATAATATTAGAAAAATAATTACAAAAATATGCTGAAAGTATTGACTTTAGTATGTTTTGCTAATATAATACAAACAAAATTAGATTAAAGCGGAGGCTTAAAGGGAATATGGCAAACAGCAAACAAGCTTATTCAATGAATGATGACTTAAATACAAAAACAGATACTGAACTTATAATTTCTGCAAAAGAGGGAAACGAAGAAGCATTAGAGTATTTATTAGATAAATATAAAGACCTTGTAAACATGAAAGTAAGTAAATACTTTATTATAGGAGCAGAAAAAGAAGATATTATTCAAGAAGGAATGATAGGTTTATATAAAGCTGTAAAAAATTTTGAAGTAGACAAACAAAATTCTTTTAAATCATTTGCTAATTTATGTATAGAAAGACAACTTATAACAGCAATAAAAACGTCAAACAGGCAAAAACATATACCATTAAATTCTTCATTATCATTAAATACTTCTGTGTACGACAATGATGATGATGTATCACTTATGGAAATTTTTAATTCAAATACAGCTGAAGATCCTTTAGATACAATAACAAAAAAAGAATATTACAAGATAGTAGGTAATAAAATAGACAAAAGTTTAAGTGACTTCGAAAAACAAGTACTAAGTAGGTTTGCTGCAGGAGATAGTTATGTAAAAATTGCAGAAAAGTTAGATGCACCTGTTAAATCAATAGATAATGCGATACAAAGGATTAGAAAAAAAGCAAGTAAAAATATAATAAACGAAGATTAAAAAAGGGACTGTTCTGAATTCATTTTACAAGAATGGAATTATAGGGACTGTCCCCTAAAAATGCAAAGTCAAATCTGATTTTATAAAAAAATTAATAAATAATTGATATTAAATGCTTCTATAGCTCAGTAGGTAGAGCACTTGCGTGGTAAGCAAGAGGTCGCCGGTTCAATTCCGGCTGGAAGCTCCATTAATAAAATATAATTTACATTTATAAAATAGAGGAGTAGAATATGAAAATAGGAATTGTAGGCTTGCCAAATGTAGGGAAAAGCACAATGTTTAATAGCATAACAAATGCGGGTGCAGAATGTGCAAATTATCCTTTTTGTACAATAGAACCTAATGTAGGGGTAGTACCTGTGCCAGATGAAAGATTAGAAGTTCTAACTAAAATGTATAATGCCCAGAAAACAACACATGCTGTTGTAGAATTTGTTGATATAGCAGGTCTTGTAAAAGGGGCAAGTAAAGGAGAAGGATTAGGAAATAAATTTTTATCACATATTAGAGAAGTAGATGCAATAGCACAAGTTGTAAGATGCTTTGAAGATCCTAATATTGTACATGTAGATGGGAGTATTAATCCATTAAGAGATATAGAAACTATAAATTTGGAATTGATTTTTGCAGATATAGAAACAGTGGAAAAGAGACTAGATAAAGCAAAAAAGATGTTAAAAGCAGATAAAAAATATCAGATAGAAATAGACATGTTAGAAAAAATAAAAAAACATCTAGAAGATGAAAAACCGGTCAGAGTATTAGAATTTAATGATGAAGAAAAAGAGTTATTAAAGGAAATGATGCTTCTTACTGCAAAACCTATTTTATATATATGTAATGTATCAGAAAAACAGTTAGCAGATATAGATAACGATGAAAATGTAAAAAGAGTAAAAGAATATGCTGCTTCAGAAAAAAGTATAGCAATTCCACTTTGTGCAAAAATTGAAGAAGAATTAACTGGATTGAACGAAGCTGATAAAAAAGAGATGTTAGAAGCTCTTGGATTAAAAGAATCTGGACTAGATAAAGTAATAAAAGAAAGTTATTCGTTATTAGGTTTAATGTCATTTTTAACAGCAGGTGAACCAGAAGTAAGAGCATGGACCATAAAAAAGGGAACAAAGGCTCCTTACGCAGCAGGAAAAATACATTCAGATATACAAAGAGGATTTATAAAAGCAGAGATTGTATCTTATGATGATTTAATTAAAGCAGGTTCAATGGTTAAAGCAAGAGAAAAAGGTTTGGTAAGATCAGAAGGTAAAGAATATATCATGCAAGAGCGGAGATATAGTATTATTTAAATTTAATGTATAAAATTTGTAAAAAAGTATTGCAATATTTTAAAATTTGTAGTATAAATATAAAAGAATTAATTATAATAATATTGAATAAAAAAAGAGGAGAGAGAAAATGTCAAAAATAAAAACAAAAGAATTAATAATATGTTTAATATCTATAATATTTTTAATACTAACAATAGTAACAGATGTATTTGCCTCAGGAGTAGATACTTTACCACAAGGTAATAACACTAATAATACTAATAATACATTTGAAACTATTCCATCAATAGATAATAATACTAATAATACAACAAATAATTTAAATAATACTAACAATACAACAAACAATTTAAATAATACAAATTCTAATAGGAACAATAATACTAATTCAAACCGAAACAATACAACTACAATTCCAAACACAGGTGTTGATTATTCAGTAGTATTTATTATAGCTATATGTGGAATATCTGCAATTTATGCATATAAAAAAATAAGAGATTACAATAATTTATAAAATATAAAAGTAATAAATAAAGGCTATTCTAAATAGCCTTTATTCTTTTGCTTTAATTATTAATCTATTGCCATTAAAATTATTACAAGTTATTAATGTTATCTCTCTAATTCCATTTGTGTCTTGAGAAGTACAAGAAGTATCGTTTTTGTTAGTTTCATATTTTGAATAAACATAGTATCTAACTAGAGAATTTGTAGAATCATATATATTAATCATATCTCCAATTTCAAGTTTATAAAGGTTACTAAAAAAGCGGTTATCATCATAATTGTGTGCAGCTATACAAAGATTACCTATTTCATTAGGATATGGACCATAAAATCTGCAAGCAGAAATTTTTAAAAGCTCATCATTTATTTCTGATAAAATAGGATAATTTATATTTATCTTCGGAATTTCAATAATGCCTGTCACAAAATAATTGTTGTTCTGATTTAATTCTACAATAGTATAATCTTGATTTTTAGAATAAAGACGTTCTAAATTAAAACTATTTATAAGAACTTCTGAAAGAGATTCTTTGTTGGCTCTAGCGTTATAAAAATATAATAAATAAATAGTAAATAAGATAATTAGTATTATTGATATAAATAACTGAAATTTAAACTTTTTTATATGTTTTTTTCTTTTTTTTATATTCTCAGTACATAATATTTGATTCATAATATATTATTTTATATAAATAAATAATAAATATACATCAATAAAATATATTACAACATTAACATAGAGTTTGGAATTGAGAATTTGGATTTTGGAATTAATTTTGTTTTGCGGGCGATTAAAAATCGCCCCTACATTTTCTCTACTATTTAAAATTTGGTCTGAACATTAACCAAAAACACACCATTTTTTTGGAAAAATCTTGATTTTTTTGAAAAAGTAGTATATAATTATCATGCTAATGAAAAAATAACTAGAAGGGTGGGAACAAATCCCACTCTTAACTTTTGAAAGGAATAAATTAAAGTTGGCAAATATTGAAGAAAAAATAGAAAATTTAACATTTAATATTATTAAAAATTTGGGTTATGATTTATATGATGTAGAATATGTAAAAGAAGGAAAAGACTATTTTTTAAGGATATATATAGAATCAGAAAAACGGAATAGATTTAAATGATTGCGAAAAAGTCAGTAATGAAATAACAAAAATTTTAGATAAAGAAGATCCAATTAAAGAACAGTACTTTTTAGAAGTATCTTCTACTCGGAATAGAAAAAAACTTAAGGAAAGATAAACATCTAAAAGCAAATATAGGTAAAGAAATACAAATTAAACTCTTTAGACCAATAAATGAAAAAAAACAACACAAAGGGATATTAAAGGATTTTGACAAAAATTATTTAACAATATTCTGTAACGAAGAAATAAAAATTGATAGAAAAAATATTTCACAAATAAAAACAGTATATAATTGGTAAAGAAAGGATGATTAAAAAATGAAATCAATAGAAAGTAAAGAATTAATAATGGCAATGGACGAATTAGAAAAAGAAAGAGGGATAAATAAGGAATATCTATTAGAATCCTTGGAAACAGCTCTAGTAACAGCATATAAAAAGAATTTTGATTCAGCAGAAAATGTTAAAGTTACTATAGATGATAAAACAGGAGATATAAAAGTGCTTTCTTTAAAAAAAGTTGTAGAAAATGTAGATAATGATATGTTAGAAATAAGTTTAGAAGAAGCTAGAAAAGAAGATAAAAATGTAAATCTAGGAGATACAATAGAACTAGAAATAATTCCTAGAGATTTTGGAAGGATTGCAGCACAAACTGCAAAACAAGTAATTGTCCAAAAAATAAGAGAAGCAGAGAGAAATATGGTTTATACAGAATACAACGATAGAAAAGGAGAAATTGTATCTGGAATAGTACAAAAATCAGATGGAGGAACAGTTGTATTAGATTTAGGAAAATTAGAAGGAATAATGCTTGTAAAAGATCAAATACCAACTGAAACCTATAGAGTAAATGATAAAGTAAGAGCTTATGTATTAAATGTAGAAAAAGGTGCAAAAGGTGCTCCACAAGTTTTAGTTTCAAGAAGTCATCCTGATTTTGTAAGAAAACTGTTTGAATTTGAAATACCAGAAATATACGAAGGACTTATAGAAATAAAAAGTGTGGCGAGGGATGCAGGTTCTAGGAGTAAAGTTGCAGTATATTCTACTAACGAAAACATTGATCCAGTAGGCTCATGTGTTGGACAAAAAGGAATAAGAATACAAAACATAATAAATGAGTTAAAGGGCGAAAAAATAGATGTAATTGAATGGAATGAAGATCCAGCAATATTTATCTCAGCAGCATTATTACCAGCACAAGTTATGGCAGTAGATATAAAACAAGAAGAAAAGTTTGCACAAGTAATTGTTCATGATGATCAATTGTCATTAGCTATAGGAAAATCAGGACAAAATGCACGCTTAGCAGCAAAACTTACAAATTGGAAAATAGATATAAAAAGTGAGTCTCAATTTAGAGAATTATTAGAAAAACAAAATGAAGAATTAGAACAAGAAGAAAACTAAAAAAAATGACATTATTAATTCACACGAGGACATAGCTCTCCAAAAGAAAGAAAGCTTCTGTGTTAAGCTGTGTCCCTATACATTAGCAAACTAGAAGAGAAGGGAAAATATAGATATATGAAAAAAGTTGTGCAAAGAATGTGCATAGGATGTAATAACAAAAAAGATAAGAGAGATTTAATTAGAATTGTATTGAATAAAAATGGAGAAATTACAATAGACAAAACAGGCAAGTTAGAAGGACGAGGCGCATATATATGTGATAGTATAGATTGCCTAGAAAAAGCTATAAAAACAAAAAGATTAGAAAAAAGTTTTGATACAAAAATAGAAGAACAAATATATAATAAATTGAGAGGTGTAATTGTTGGTAAAAAGGATTAGAAAAAAAATTTATGCAAAAACAAAAATTGGGGGTGAAGCTATTGGGTAAAATAAAAATACATGAAATAGCAAAAAAATTAGGAGTAAATAGTAAAGAAGTTTTAGAAAAAGCTATAGAAATGGGAATGGAAGTAAAGTCACATATGAGCAGTGTTAGTGAAGAAGAAGCAAAAAAAATAGAAACAAAATTTACAGGAGTAAAAAAAGAAGTAAAAGAAAAAAAAGAAACTCCAGTAATAATTAGAAGAGAAGTAATAGTAACAGATACAGAAGAAGATAAGAATAAAGAACAAAAAGTACAAGAAAAAAAACAATCTAGAGATGTAGGCTTTATAGAAAGAGAAAGAAAAAAAGATTATAACATTGTATATAGAAATAAACCTAATAGACCTCTTACTGTAAGTGAATTATTTGGTACAAAACCATCTGAAAAACCAAAAGCAGAACAGCCAAAAACAGAAGAAGTAAAAACTTCTGAGACATCTGAAATAAAAAATACTCCTATAGAGAAAGAAAAACCAAAAGTAGAAGGAAATCCTATTCAAACTAACAACAATAGAGCCTTTAATAGAGAAGAGCAAAATGGAAGGTCATACAATAATAACTCAAAAGTAAATAGACAATATGGAAACAGACCATATAATAGAGATTCACAGAACAATAGACCTTACAACAACTATAATAGTGGAAATAGACCTTATAATAGAGATGGAAGATATAATAATAGAGGACAAGAGGGAAGGCATCAAGGTGGATATGGTAGAAGACCATTAGATGAAAAAGGAATAGAAAAAAACATTAAAAATATTATGTCTGCAGATGTTGTTGAAAAAGAAAGCGTTAGGGAATATGCAAATAGATCAATAGATAAGCAAAAAAATAATAGATATGAAGAAAAAACTAATAAAAAATCTTCTAGATCAAGAAAAAATAATTACGAAGAAATAAGCAGTCATAAGCTAAAAGATTTAAAACAAGAAAATAGATTATCAAATATGTTTGATGAAGGATCTATGCTTGATTATTATGATTTAACAACAACAAGAGGTAGAAGAAGCAAAAAGAAATTACCACAAAACGAGAATCGAGTAAAGCAGAAAATATTTGATTTAACAGATATTACAATACCAGAAACAATTACAGTTAAGGACTTAAGTACAGAACTTAAAAAGACAAGTAGCGAAATTATTAAAAAATTATTAGGTTATGGAATTTTGGCAACAATAAATAATGAACTTGATTTTGATACAGCATTCTTAATAGCAGGTGAATTTGGGGTAACAGCACATAAAAAAGAAGTTGTAACAGACGAAGATATATTATTTGATGATAGCGAAGATAAAGAAGAAGATCTACAACCAAGGCCACCTGTAATAGTTGTTATGGGACACGTTGACCATGGTAAAACTTCACTTTTAGATGCGGTAAGATCTACAAATGTAATAGAAGGTGAAGCAGGAGGAATTACACAACACATTGGTGCATATAAAGTAGAAGTAAATGGAAGAGAAATAACTTTTTTAGATACACCAGGTCACGAGGCATTTACAGCAATGAGAGCAAGAGGTGCACAAATTACTGATATAGCAATACTTGTAGTTGCTGCAAATGATGGAGTAATGCCTCAAACAGTTGAAGCAATAAACCATGCAAAAGCAGCAGGAATACCAATTATAGTTGCAATAAATAAAATAGATGTAGAAGGAGCAAATCCAGATAAAGTAAAACAGGAACTTGCAGAGTATGAATTAGTACCAGAAGAATGGGGAGGAGATACAATATTTGTTCCAATTTCTGCAAAGAAAAAAATAAATATTGATAACCTACTTGAAATGGTACTTTTAGTTGCAGATATGAAAGAATTAAAAGCAAATCCAAAAAAACAAGCAAAAGGTGTAGTAATAGAAGCAAAATTAGACAAAGCAAAAGGTCCTGTTGCAACAATGCTTGTACAACGTGGGACTTTAGATGTAGGAGACACAATATTAGTTGGATCTGTTATAGGTAGAATAAGAACAATGACTAATGATAAAGGTAAAAAAGTTAAAAAAGCAGGTCCATCAACACCAGTAGAAATAACAGGTCTTGCAGAAGTACCAGAAGCAGGAGATACTTTCTACGAAGTAAAAGACGAAAAAACTGCTAAGCATTTAATGGAAAGAAGAAAACGTCAAGCAAGAGATAAAGCCTTAAATGCAACAACAAAGGTTACATTAGATGATTTATTTAGTCAAATAGAAAAAGGAAACTTAAAACAATTAAATATTATAGTAAAAGCAGATGTTCAAGGTTCTGTAGAAGCTGTAAAACAGTCATTAGAAAAATTATCTAATGATGAAGTAAAAGTTAAAGTAATACATGCAAATGTTGGAGCAATAACAGAAAGTGATGTTACACTTGCAAATGTTTCAAATGCAATAATTATTGGGTTTAATGTAAGACCACAGCCGATAGCAAAAGATATGGCAGAAAAAGAGAATGTAGAAATAAAAATGTATTCTGTAATATATAATGCTATTGAAGATGTAGAAGCTGCGATGAAGGGAATGCTTGATCCAGTATACAAAGAAGTAATTATTGGAAATGCAGAAGTAAGACAAATATTTAAAATTTCTGATGTTGGAACAATTGCAGGATGTTATGTAACAAATGGAAAAGTTGCAAGAAATGCTGGAGTAAGAGTAATAAGAGACAATGTAGTTATACATGATGGAAAACTAATATCATTAAAAAGAATGAAAGATGATGCAAAAGAAGTAGCGTCAGGCTATGAGTGTGGAATTCAAATTGAGGATTATAATGATATTAAAGAGGGAGATATAATCGAGGCATATGTTATGGAACAAGTTAAAAATTAATGAAAAGCTTCGTCTTGCGTTGTTAGACTGCGCATAAAAAATCCTCAACGTACCTTTGTACGTTTCCGGTTTTTTAGCTTGTCTGCCTAGCAATACTCGCTTTTGATTAATTTTATAAACGAGCAATCTACTAATTTTGATTCGTTTTATGAAATTGGTAATTGTAGGGGCGAACGGGGCTCTGCCCACCTGAGTAAAATTGCAACGAAACTAAAAATTTAAAATCAGTAAATCACAGTAGGGACATACCTTAATCTATGAGGAATGCCTTTAAATAAGGTGTGTCCCTATACATTGGAAGAGGAGATAAAATGAAAAATCAAAATGGAAATAACCGACTTAATAGAATAAATGAAGAATTAAAAAGGGAAATTAGTAATATAATTAATTATGAGGTTACAAATTCAAATGTAACTGGATTAATTAGTGTAACTAAAGTTAAAATTTCTCCAGACCTAAGGTATGCTAGAGTGTATGTAAGTGTTCTTAATTCTAGAAATACAAAACAAACTTTAGCTGGTCTAAAATCTTCTTCTGGATTTATTAGAAGTAGAATTGCTGAGAAGATAAACTTAAGGGTAACACCAGAGTTGGTGTTTGAGTTAGATGATTCAATGCAGTATGGAGAAAAAATAGACACAATTCTAAGAGACATAATGAAAGACATAAGACCCGACAACCAAAATTAATTGTAGACGTGTAGGGGTCGCTGCCCACAGCGACCCGATAAATTATTCATATTTAAATGAG
>CALXNI010000120.1 GCA_944389715.1 uncultured Clostridia bacterium
CAATAAAAGGAGTAGAAGGAAACCCAGAAGAATGGACAAAAGAAAATGTAACACTAGTAGTAAATGCAGAAGATACAGAATCAGGCTTAGCAACAGAAGCATACAGTTTTGATGGAGGAAATACATGGCAAGCAGAAAATACAAAAACATATACAGATAATATAAATGGAATAATAATAAAAGTAAAAGACAATTTAGGAAACATTGCAACATATGAAGAAATAAATATAACAAAAATTTTAAAATTAGAAAACATAGCAATAACAACAGCGCCAACAAAAACAAGCTATACAGAAGGAGAAAACTTTGACCCAACAGGAATGGAAGTTACAGCAACATACAATAATGGAAGTACAGCACCAGTAACAAATTACACAATAGAAGGTGGAGATAATTTAACAGTAGGACAAACAAGTGTAACAATAAGCTATACAGAAGATGGAATAACCAAAGAAGCAACACAAATAATAACAGTAAAAGAAAAAATAAATGAAGAAGACTTTATGAAAGAAGATAGCGAATATAAAGTTGAAGCAGAAGAAAATGAGCTATATATAACAGAGATAGTATCAGAAACAAAAATAAAAGAGTTTAAAGAGAAAATAAAAGAAGAGTACGAAATAGAATTATATGATTTAGAGGGAAACATAGTTACAAACGAAGAAGAAAACATAAAAACAAACATGAAAATGATAGCAAAAAAGGACGGAGAAACTGTAGGAGAATATATACTAGTGGTAATAGGAGATTGCAACGGAACTGGAACAACAAATGTAGCAGATATAACAACACTAATGATGAGTGTAGCAGAAAACTTAGCAGAAAATAAAGATGAAAGCAAAATACTAAAAGGGGCATACAAAAAAGCAGCGGACTTAAACAAAACTAGTGAGATAAATTCAGCAGATATAACAAGTTTACTTATGTTTATAGCAGAAAATAAATAAAAAAAGGAGACGAGAGGACAGATGAAAAAGATAGTAAGTATATTAATAGCATTAATAATAAGTTGTGCTACAATATCAAGAGCAGCAGATGTAAGTATGAGTTTAAGCCCAGATAAAACAAAAGTAGAAAAAGGGGCAGAAGTAAAAGTAAGCATAATAATTAATAATTTTACAAGAGAAGGAACACAAAAGGCAGTAGAAGCAAAAATAACATATGATAATCAAAAATTAGAATACAAAGGAATAAATTGGGGAGAAGGCTGGACAGGAACAATGTCAGGAGACGGCACAGGAATGGCAGCAAACAAATCAATAGAGATAAACACACAAGAGAAAGTAGCAGAAATAACATATACAGTAAAAGAAAATGCAGAAATAGGAAATACAATAATAACAGCAAAAGAAATACTAACTTCATCAGATGGAGACGAAGTCTTAGCAAGTGATGTAGAAGAAACAATAGAGATAATAGGAACAAGCATAGATGATAATAGTTCTAACAACAATGGGACAAATAATTCTGGTAACAGTGGAACAGCAAATGGAAACAAAGTAGTAGATAATACATTATCAGAAAAAGAATATCCAAAAACAGGAGTTAAAACACTTGTATTGCCGATATGCATATTAGTAGTAGTTGCAAGTATATCTTATTTAAAATATAAAGAAAATTAATAAAAAAATAGATGCAGGCTTGCATCTATTTTTTTATTACACTATCGGTTTTTTGTTCCATAGCTTTTTTTAAATAACCTTGTAAATAAAAAGCCTTTATATACATTATTAGAGAAAAAACTGTTGAAAATACAGCTAAGTAATATATATATGTATCAAATTCTGGCAAAGTAGGAAGGCTGTATTCTGGATGATTTAATAAAGGTCCATTCCAATATTGTATAAAAAGAGAACATACAATTGCTACATAAAATAAAACTGTAGCAAGTTTTCCATACCATTTACTGGAAACTACAAGTTCTTTACCATAAAGAAAAGAAGCTCCAGAGACCATTAAAAATTCTTTTATTATAACAATAACTATAATCCATATTGGTATAATTTTTTGTATAGTTAATGTTCCTAAAAGTGCTATTTGTGTTGCTTTATCAGCCAAGGGGTCCATAAGTTTTCCAAAGTCTGATATAAAATTAAATCTTCTTGCAATATAACCATCTAATATATCTGTTAGCCCAGAAATAGTAAGAATTAATATTGTTGCAACATAATTATCCTGAAATGCAAAAAATATAATAATTGGTATTAATAAAAATCGTATAATTGTTAAAATATTTGGTACATATTTAAACATATTTCCTCCATTTTGTTATGTAATATATAAGTTTCGGACGGCTAATAGCCGCCCCTACAGTTTTTTAATCTTTTACTGTAAAATTTAAACTTTCATTTTCTTTATCTACTACTATTGTTTGAAAAGGTAAAACTTCTGATCTCAATATCATATCAGAAATAGGATCTTCTACATACCTTTGTATAGCACGTCTCAATGGTCTTGCACCATATTTTAAGTCTGTTCCCTTTTCTAAGATATAATTTTTTGCTTGTTCAGAAACTTCTAATTTTATATCTTTATTATTTAAAGCATTAGAAGTAGATTTTAATAATAAATCAACAATCTGTAATAATTGTTCTTTATTTAAACTATCAAAAACAACTATTTCATCTACTCTATTTAAAAATTCTGGTCTAAATACTTCTTTTAAAGCAGTTTCTATTTTACTTTTATCTAAGGTTTGTTTTCCAAAACCAATAGAATTATTATTTAAATTAGAGCCTGCATTTGATGTCATAATTATTATTGTATTCTCAAAATTTACAGTGTTTCCCTGACTATCAGTTAATTTTCCATCATCTAAAATTTGAAGAAGTATATTAAACACATCTGGGTGAGCTTTTTCTATTTCATCTAATAAAATAATAGAATATGGTTTTCTTCTAACTTTTTCTGTTAATTGACCTGCATCATCATATCCAACATATCCAGGAGGCGAACCAATTAATTTAGAGGTTGAATGACTTTCCATATATTCAGACATATCTACTCTAATTATTGAATCTTCACTTCCAAACATTTCGTAGGCAAGCGTTTTAGCAAGCTCAGTTTTTCCAACACCTGTTGGACCAACAAATATAAAAGATGGTGGTCTTTTAGAACTTTGAAGTCCAGCCCTATTTCTCCTAATAGCTCTTGCAACTGCTTCAACAGCAACATTTTGACCTATTATTCTTTTATGTAGGTTTTTTTCAAGATTTAGTAGTTTAACAGTTTCTGCCTCTGTAATTTTTTTAACAGGTATTTTAGTAGAGTGTTCAATTACTTCTGCTATATCATTTACAGTAAGGTTAGTTAATTCCAATTTTTTATTTAATTCTTCCATTCTCTCAAGAATATTACATTCTTCTGTTTTTAAATCAGCTGCTTTTTGGTAATCTTCTATTGAATCAGACTCAACAGCTTCTTCCTTTTCTTCTTGAATTTTAGCAAGTCTATTTTTTAATATTTCTAACTCATATAATTCTTTATTATTTAAGTTAATTTTAGAACATGCTTCATCCAATATATCAATTGCTTTATCAGGCAAAAATCTATCATGTATATATTTTTCAGACATTTTTACAGTTTGAGCAATTACATCATTAGAAATTCTGACTTTATGAAAATCTTCGTAATATTTTTTTATTCCTTTTAAGATTTCTATAGTATCATCAATTGTTGGTTCCTCTACAAGAACAGGTTGAAATCTTCTTTCTAATGCAGAATCTTTTTCAATATATTTTCTATATTCTTTTAATGTGGTTGTACCAATTAATTGAATTTCTCCATTTGAAAGAGAAGGTTTTAAAATATTTGCAGCATTCATTGAA
>CALXNI010000121.1 GCA_944389715.1 uncultured Clostridia bacterium
AAATATAAACACCTTTTTCAACTTCAGAAACAAACATGGCTAATTTCCTACTAGCTTCAGCCTGAGAATTAGCTTTAACTGTTTTCCCATATCTTTCTCCTTGACACATATATTCAAGATAATAGCTATTTTTTCCTCTTTTTCTCATTGTTCCAGCCATTACTTCATCTCCATTTTACCGATATATTTTCCAATTACTTTAACTTCTGTATCTTTGCCATATACTTGCGTTTCAAAAGAAGTATCTGTGCTTTGTGGCTCTAATATAATTAAATCTCCTTGTTTGCTAAATTTCTTTAATGTAGCATCATACCCATTTACAAGAACTACAGCTATTTCTCCATTTTCTACAAAGTCAGTCTTTTTAATAAGAGCATAAGCACCATTTTTTATTTCTTTATTCATGCTTTCTCCATTAACACGAAGAAAAAAACATTCTTCTGGATTATTAATATTCATTAAATCTGGATCAATAGGAATACGACCTTCGATACATTCTTCTGCCCAGTTAGGTTGCCCTGCAGATATGCGACCATAAACAGGGCACATATAATATTTTTTCATAGATAATTCATTTTTCTTTTCATCTTCTATCAAATCTATATATCCAGCTTTTTCATATAAATCTAAATAATCAACATTATAAGCTTTAGCTAAGTTCCTTAACAATGTAGGATTTACATTTCTTTTTCCGTGCTCTATCATATTAAGATAAGTGAAAGAAATATCTGTTAATTTATCGACATCTCTCAAACTTAATTCTTTTTTTTCTCTAATTTTTTTTAAATATTGTCCAAATTCTTCATTTGAAAGCATTTCAAAACCTCCCTTTTGTTCACATTATAACACACATGTTCACAAAAGTAAAACTTTTTTTAAAATTTTTCAAAAAAAGTGTTGACAAACAGAATACTAATATATATAATGTTCACAACGAGAGGACAAAAGTGAGGTGAACAAAGTGATAATCATAAAAAATCCAGAGAAATTGAGAAACGATTTGACTAGCAACGGTAATACAATGACATCAGTGGCAGAAAATCTAGGATATTCTAAAGCATATATTAGTTCTATCGTTGCTGGCACAAGAAGACCAAATGAAAAAGTTTCAATAGGAATATGTGAACTATTAGGAAAACAATTTGATGAATATTTTTTTATTCAAACTGTACACAGATAGAGTACAAAACATTTATATAATTTGATAAAGGAGGCGAACATGGAACAAAGCTTATTAACAATAGAAGAAGTAAAACAATATTTCAAAGTAAAAGATACAAGAACGATAAACAAATTTATAAAACAAGGACTTAAATATGTTCCAGTTCGGAACTAGAGAAAAGAGATTTGACCCAAAAGACATTCTAGAATTTGTTGAAATACAAAAACAAGTAGGACAATTTGAATTGGACGTTAAACCAATTAGAAGAAAAGCAAAATCTAAAACAATAAATATAGATTTTCAAAAAAGAAAAATAAATCTGGAAATGAACAGAGTAGTTTAAAAGGAGTGATTACAAATGAAAAATAAAAAAGAATTAAGAAAATACATATTAAAAGCAACAGCGTTTTTAAGCATATATATAGGAATATTCATATTGGCAGCAGTTAAAGCTGGAATATATGTAGTAGGGTAGGAGAAAACATGAAAAAAGATAAATATAAATCGTTAACGTTAAAAGATAATGTAGAAATTTTTATTTTGCAATGTATTGATTATGATAACAAACATCATTGTTTTAAGTTTTTTGCATTAGGCTTTTCTACAGCAACTTTGATATATAACATAGTTATTTTAATTTTAAAACTAGCGATAGGATAGATACAATAATCGCAACAAACGAAAGAACTAAAGCTAAAATAGATACAAAATTTTGAGAAATCCATTCGTTTTGTTGGACTTTTAAATAAGTTTCTCCTTTGTTAGTAATTTTTATAGAAGCATCTCCAACATATTTAACATATTTGTTTTTATATAAATTATTAACAATTTCAATTATATGGTCTTTTGAAATTTTAGAGAATATTTTAGAAAGTTCAGCAACAGAAAAATATTTATCTTTATTTTTAATAAGAAATTTTAATATTTTTTTAGAATTAAAATCCATAGTTAATAACCTCCATTCGAGGATATTATATAACAAATTAAATATAAAAGAAAGGAGCTGATAAGTATGTTCAATAAAAGACTAATTAAAACGTTAAAGGCAACAATAAATAGTTTAGAAAATGACTTAGAAAATGAAAAACAAAAGAACAGCTATTTAACAAAAGATTTAGTTATAATGATACAAAATCAAACAAGAAGTAGAAAAAGAATTATTGATTTAGAAAACAACATAGAATTTTTAACAAATAATTTAGGCTCAAGAAAATTAAAAGAACTAGTTCAACCTTCACATCAAAACTAGTTCAAAAATAAGAATTTGTATAAATTCATATATTTTTATATTAACAAAAAGAAAGGAAGATGTCAAGTGAGTGATTTAACATTATATAACATAACAAACAAATTTGTAGATTTAATGGATAAAGCAGAAAATGGAGAATTAACAGAAGAAGAATACAACCAATTAGGAGAAGAATTAGCATTGGAATTACAACATAAAGGATCTGGAATAATTGGATATGCACAAAACGAAGAAGCTTTAATAGATGCAGTAGATACACAAATTAAAAGATTACAAGAATTTAAGAAATCAAAGCAAAATAAATTAGAAAAATTTAAGCAATATGTAAAAGAAAATATGGAACGTTTAGGAATAACAAAAATGGACACAGAACTTGGAACATTAAGTATAGCTAAAAATCCAATGTCAGTAGAAATAGAAAACGAAGAAGAAATACCAAAAGAATTTAAACAACAAGTAATAACAACAAAAATAGATAAAACAGCTATAAAAAATCATTTTAAAGAAAGTGGAGAAATAATACCAGGAGCAAAAATTATAGATAATAAAACAAGTTTAAGAATTAAATAGGAGGATAAATAAATGAATAATGAAGTAAATGCCTTAAGCATTATAGAAACAGTAGATATAGATAACATTTCAACTACTATGAATAAAATAGCTCAAATGCAATCAGTAGTACAAAAAACATTAAAACAAGGACATGATTTTGGAGAAGTGCCAGGAACAAACAAGCCAACATTACTAAAACCAGGGGGAGAAAAAATCTGTATGTTATTCGGCTTAAATCCAGAATATGAGTTTCTACAAGTAACAGAAGATTATGATAAAGAATTTTTTTCATACAACATTAGATGCACATTATTTAGAAATGGACAACCTGTTGCACAAGGTGTAGGAAGTTGTAATAGTAAAGAGAAAAAGTACAGATTTATTAATGTAGATGAAATTCCAGAAAACTATATAGGAGCAAGTGAAAGTTTTACAGACAAATACGGTAGACAAAAATACAAAATAAATAATCCTGATATATGTAGTTTAGTAAATACAATATTAAAAATGGCAAAGAAAAGAGCTTTTATTGATGCAGTTTTACAAGTTGCTAGTTTAAGTGAAGTATTTACACAAGATATTGAAGATATGGGAGATTTTATACAACAAGAACAAGACGCAACATTGACATTAGAACAAGCTAAAAACTTGAAATTAAGCTTTGGAAAATATAAAGGAACAACATTAATTGATTTAGTTCATAAAGATACAGGATATTGTGATTGGCTTTATGATAACGAGAAAACAGACCCAGTAATAAAAAAAGCTTTAGATATGATTTTAAAAGAAGCAATAGAACAAAGTAATCAAATGCCAGAAGAAACAAAAGAAGGTCCAGATATAGGAGACTCTGATAGCGTTTATTA
>CALXNI010000122.1 GCA_944389715.1 uncultured Clostridia bacterium
AGATTTATTGGAAAAGTAGATGCAGTATATTTTATGAAAGGTTGGGAAAATGCAAGAGGTTGCAAAATAGAGCATCAAGTGGCAGTAGAGTACGGAAAACAAGTATATTATGAAAATTAGCAATTAATGATACTAGATAAGTTAATATAGATAATAACCTTCTCACTTTTTATTAAATTTACCTTATAGGGTTTGCAGAGTGTTTTCTAGCAACACTCTTATTTTTATATAATTTTTTATACAAAAGAAGGTGTAAAAATGCAAAGAGGAATGAATGCAGCATTTATAGATGCTGATTATAGAAAAGAACAAATGTACAAAAAGAAAAAAGAAAGAGAGAAATGTAAAGAGAAAAGCTGTATAGAATGTAAGTTTAACAAAATTTGCGAAGATGTAGAGGAAAATAACAATGAAGAAAATAGATATAATAATATTTCATAGTCAACTTCTTAAGTTCGGCGGAGTTGATACATTTGTATACAATATGATAAAGAAACTAAGAGATTATTATAATATTACTTTTTTGTATAAAACAGCAGACAAAGAAAATTTATCAAGAATAACAAAACTAACAAAAGTAGAAAAATATACTGAAAGCAAAAAATATATATGTGATGTTTGTATAATTGCATCAGCGTGGGGCGGTTATCCAGATTCGGTTATTTCAAAAAGTAATAGATATATACAAGTTGTTCATGCAGATTATATTAGAGCAAAAGAAGTAGATTTCGAATATCAAAAATGGGGAAAGACAACAGAACATGTCGGAGTAAGCGAGCAAGTATGCAAAGTATTTAAAAAACTATATCCAAATGAGAAAATAACAAGAATATATAATATTTTAGATGAAGTTCAAGAAACTAAACCGATTCTAAAATTAGTAAGTGCAACAAGAGTAAGTAAAGAAAAACGGATATGAAAGAATGCTAAAACTTGCAAAGAAACTAAAAGAAAAGAACATAAAATTTAGATGGACAATCTTTACAGACTTGAATCTATATAATCAAAAACCATTTGACTTAGAAGAAATCGTGTATATGAAACCACGACACGATTTCTGGGATTATGTTGTAGAAGCGGATTACGGAGTACAACTAAGTGATACAGAGGGATATAGTTATTTTATAAATGAATGTTTGCAATATGGAACACCAGTTATTTGTACAGACTTTCCAAGTGCATACGAAAGTGTCGAAGACGGAGTAAACGGCTACATATTAGACATGAACTTAAGTAATTTAGATATAGATAAAATAATAAATAAAATACCAAAAGACTTTGAATATAAAGAGAAAACAACAGTAGAGGACTGGCAAAAGATATTAAACAAAAAGAGTGAGAGGAGAAGAGATATGTATAAGATAGTAGCAGTTAAAAATTATACAGATACAAGACCAGAATTAATAACAGAGTTTAAAGGAGAAATGAAATATAACAGCAAAGGAAATGCAGAAATAAAAGAAAAAGATATATACTTTGTAGAAGATAAACAAAGAGCAGAAGTAATAAAGAAATCAGGATTAGCTCAAGTAGAAGAAATAAAAGAAGTAGAAACAGCTACTAAAAAAGCAAAAGCAAACAAAATAAAAACAAATTCAAAAAAGGTTGTGAAAAAATGAAAATAGGGGATAGAGTTGAATTTAAAAAAGAAGCAGCAAAACTAAACATAACAAAAATATTTAATTATGAAGAAAGACTAAAAGATAGAGAATTAATAATAGAAGATATAGTAGAATGTCCTTGCAATGATGAGAGAATGGATTGCTTGAAATTTAAAGGAATAGATGATTTTTGGTTTAGAGCTGGATTCTTTGAAGTAATAAAGAAAGATGAATAAAAATGTACACAGTAGAACAAATAAAAGAATTAATTAGAAGCGGAAATAAAAAGAAATTCTATGATGATAAATTTTGGAGAGAGTTAAGTAAAACAATATTAAAAAGAGATAATTATGAATGCCAAGAGTGTAAAAGAGAAGGGAAACTAACAATAAAAGAACATAATAAAAAGTTAGATATACATCATAAAAAAGAACTAGAACAGTTTCCAGAGCTTGCATATTGTAAAGATAATTTAGAAACAGTTTGTGTACATCATCACAATATACTTGATAATAAAAACCAATTTAGAAATATAAAACATAAAAAGAAATTTATAAATGAGGAGAAATGGTAATGGCAAAAGCTAAGAAGCTTGAAGAAGAGATAAAAGAAGCGGAAGTAAAGACAATCGAGATAGCAAAAGAAGTAGATACAAATGAAGTGAATATAGAAGCTGAAACAATAAAAGATATTAAAGTTAAAGTATTTAATAAAGAATACAATATATCTGAATTAATTGAAATAACGGATAAAGAGAATAAAAGCTATGAAGAAATAGAAATATCAAAGAAGTTTAAATTGTTAATGAAGAATTACTACGAAGGAATACTTTATGCGGCATTAACTTCATGTTGCGGAAAGAGATATACAATAAACGATTTAAAGACTAAGCTAGGACAATTAGATACATATAGAATAATAGATATAAGATGTAGTAGAAACAATATTAGATTTAATAAAGAAACTGTTGATACTGTTATAAAGATAGCAGAAAAATATAATCTTGATAAATAAAAGAGAAGTAAAAGCCCCCCCTTAAAAAGTTTTGGCTAAAATTTAGAAGCGGTCGAACGGGGAGGGTTCACGACAAAACAAAAATGTACGCGTGCGTGTAAAGGGGTGAGAACATGGCAACAAAAAAAAAGAATAATAGACAAAAAGAAAATGAAAAACAATTAGAGCAAGACATTGAAGAGATAGAAAAAGCAAATAAATTAATAGAAGAACAAATCAAATTAAATAATATGATTAACGACAAGACAAGTTCCATAAGGGAAGATTTAAGAAATCAATTAATTTCACAAGGAAAGTTTGGAAAACAGTTTGATGATATGGTAGAAGATTATCTTTATTTAGTAGATCTAAAAGAAAGATTAAAACACGATATAGATGAAAATGGAATCAGATATGAAAATACTGGAGGAAATGGTTTTAAAACATTTAAACCAAACGAAAGCTGTGAAAGATTATTAAAAACAAATGCACAGATGCTTAAAATTTTACAAGATCTAGAATTGAAAGCACCAGACGAAGGTGGTGGAGATGAAGGAGATGATCTCTTGTAAAGAAATAGATGAATACTTAAAACATTGTAAAGAAAATCCAGAAAAAATAAACGAAGATAGAAAATTATTGATTAAAAACATCGTAGAGCCATTATTGGCAAGAGACGATGTCTTTTTTGACAGCGAAACATATTATAAATGTATTTCGTATTGTGAAAGATGGTATTATAAACTATTTCCATATCAAAAATTTATATATGCTTTTGTTTTTATGTATAAAGATGATATTCCGATTTTTAAGACTTTCATAATTTTAATGGGGCGAGGGAATGGAAAAGATGGAATGATGTCTCCATTAATGAATTTTTTACAGTCAAGGTTGTACGGAGTAGATAAATATGGGATTGATATTGTAGCTACATCTGAAGAACAATCACAAGATACGTTTAATATTGTATATGACACATTAGAAAATAATAAGAGAAAGTTTGAAAAATATTTTTACTGGAATAAAGAAATTATAATAGATAAAAAAACTAAAGGTTTTTATAGATACAATACTTCAAATGCAAAAACAAAAGACGGAAAGAAAGATGGAGCTATATTGTTTAATGAATATCATGCTTATGAAAATGATAATCAAATAAAAGTATTTCAAAGCGGACTAGGGAAGATAAAACATTCAAGAATATTTATAATTACAACAAATGGATATGTAAGAGGAGGACCATTAGATGAATTATTGAATGTCTGTGAAAAAATTTTAAAGGGAATGCCTAATACAGTTAGATATTATCCATTCTTGTGCAGGATTGATAACAAAGAAGAAGCGGAAGATGAAAAAAAATGGATAAAAGCAAATCCATCTTTAGAATATATGCCAAATTTGTTAAATGAAATAAAGACAGACTATGAAGAAATAAAATTATATCCAAGCAAAAAGTCTGAGTTTATGACGAAAAGAATGAATTTACCAGAGCAAAAAGAAGAAAATGTTGCAGTAGAATGGTCCTTAATAGAGAAAACAAACAAAGAAGTAATCAACTTAGAAGGAAAGTCGTGTGTTTGTGGTATAGATTATGCAAGCTTGTCAGATTTTGCTTCTGTTTTTTTGTTATTTAAAGACAAAAATAAATATTATGGAATTACGCACTCATGGTTTTGTAAATACAGCAAAGACAAGAAAAGAATACAAGCTCCAATAAAAAATTGGGAAGAAAGAGGCTTGCTAACTGAAGTTGACAATGTTGAAATAAATCCTGATTTAATTTTTTATTGGATAAGTGAAAAGGCAAGAATGTATAACATAAAGAAAATGGCAATAGACAATTTTAGATATGCTTTAGTAAGCAAATCAATGAATACAATTGGGTTTGATGCTAAAAATAAAGATCAAGTAAAATTAGTAAGACCAAGCGATATTGCTAAAATACAACCTGTTATTGAAAGTGTATTTACTAATCAAAATATAATTTGGGGAGATAATCCTTTAATGAGATGGTTTACAAATAATACAAAGCTAGTACCATGGCAAAACAACACCAAAGTTTTTGGAAAAATAGAACCAAAATCTAGAAAAACAGATGGGTTTATGGCTTTTGTAGCAGCGATGACTATTTCAGAGGAGTTAGACAATATTAATGAAAATGCACAAATATTTGATTCAATAGATTTTTAAGAAAGGGAAGAAAATGAGTATAAAAGATATTTTTGGAAGATTCTTTAATAAAAATGATACATATTATAATAGCTATGCCGAGAACGTAGCTAAAGAAATATATTATAAAGAACTGGCAATTGCTAGTGCAATTAATATAATAGCTAAATTAATAACTAATTCAGAATTTAGAACATTTAAAGAGAAACAAGAAATATTTAAACATAATTATTATAGATTTAATGTTGAGCCAAATCAAAATCAAAATGCAAGCGAATTTAAATCGGAATTAATTTGGAAATTATTTTATGAAAATGAAGCATTAGTTATAGAAGAAAATGGAATGTATTATGTAGCGGATTCTTTCTCAAAAAACGATAGAACTTTATATCAAACATTTTTCACAAATGTAAGTGTTGGAAGCTTAAGCTTTAATAAAACTTACTACATGGAAGATGTTTTTTATTTTAAGTTAAATAATTCAAAAATTAAACAATTATTAGATGGCTTATATAACAGTTATGGAGTTTTAATAAATCAATGTATGAATGATTACAGAAAAGCAAGGGGAGTTAGAGGAAAAGTCAAACTAAATACAACATGGTCTCAAAAATTTGATGATCAAGTAAAATTACAAGAAGCTATTAGGTCAAAGTTTCGTTCTTATTTTTCATCAGATAATGCGGTTCTTCCAATGGAAGAGGGATTTGATTTCATAGAAAGTGAGAAAAAATCGGTTACATCGTCTGAAGATGTTAATAAAATGATTGAAGGAATATTTGATATTGTTGCAATTGCTTTTAACATTCCAAAAGGAATTATCAAAGGCGAATTGTCAGAGATCAAAGAAGAAACAAAAAATCTATTAACATTATCGGTAAAGCCAGTCGCAAAACTTTTAGAAGATGAAATCAATCGCAAATTATATGGTGAAATCGCGTATATTCAAGGCTCAAAAATCAAAGTAGATATAAGCAGAGTTGAGTATATTAATTTATTTGATGTTGCAGGAAGTCTAGATGTATTATTTAGAATAGGATATTCTCATAATTTCTTATTAAGAGCAATTGGAGAAGAAACTATTGATGAAGAATGGGCTAATGCACATTACATTACTAAGAATTATCAAAAACAGGAAGGAGGTACGTAATGGAAAAAAAGTTCTATAGCTTTGAAAACAAGACGGACACAAGTGCAGACTTGTACATTTATGGAGACATAACTTCTTATGAATGGGATGAATCGGATGTTTCTGCTTGGGGATTTAAGAAAGAACTCGAAGAATTAGGAGAAATATCAGAATTAAATGTCCATATAAATTCATATGGTGGAGAAACATTTCAAGGTTTAGCAATATATAATTTACTAAAACAACATAAAGCACAAATAAACGTCTATATAGATGGAATTGCTGCTTCATCAGCTTCCATAATAGCAATGTCAGGAGACAAAATATATATGCCTAAAACATCTTTAATGATGATTCACAATTGCTGGCTCTGGACAGTTGGAAATTCTAAAGAATTGAGAAAAACCGCAGATGATATGGATAAAATAGCAGTTGCTTATAAAGAAGCATATATGTCTAAAATAAATATAACTGAAGAAAAGCTAGATAAATTACTTGACGAAGAAACTTATTTAACAGCAGATGAGTGTATAGAAATGGGATTTGCAGATGAGATAATAGAATTAAATGTAAATAGTTCTATTAACCAAAATGCTAATATGTGTTTATATAAACTTGTAAATAAGTTAAAGAAGCAAGAAAAAGAAAAAACAGTAGTAATTGATTTAGATGAAAAGACTGCTAACAAAATGGCTAAAAAAATAAGTAGTGAGTTAATAAAAGGTTCTGCAAAAGAAAAACCATCAGGATTAGATGGAAGTTCAAAAAAAGATAAACACAATCAAAATCAAGACACTTTAATGGTGTCTTTTTTTAATAAATTTTTAAAATAGAAAGGAATGATTTTTTAATGAAAAATTTAGATTTAAAATTAACAAATGAAGAATTAAAAACAAAAATGGAAAATGCTATCGAAAGTGGAGATAATGCAAAACAAGCAGAAGTATTAACAGAGTTAATGCAATATATAGCACAAGATACTACAATGGAAGTAACAAAAACAATGAGACAAACAAATAACGACAGTATGATTATGACTTCAAGAGGAGCAAAATTACTAACTTCAGAAGAAATTAAATATTACAATAAATTAGCTGACTTAATGAAAGCTAATCAATCAATAGCAAATGCTGATGTAGTAATGCCTACAACAATAATAGATAGAGTTTTTGAAGATTTAGAACAAAGACATCCTTTATTATCACTAATTAATTTCCAAAACGTTACAGGCATGGTTGAAGTTATTGTTAGAACTGGAGATGTAGCTCCAGCATGGTGGGGAAAATTAACTGACGAAATCAAAAAAGAATTAGAAACAGGATTCGAAAAGAAACCAGTTAATTTATATAAATTAAGTGCATTTTTACCAATTTGTAAAGCTCATTTAGATTTAGGACCAGCTTGGCTAGATTCATTTATAAGAAGATTTATAGTTGAAGCTTTAAGTTTAGGTCTTGAAGGCGGAATAGTAACAGGAACAGGTAAAGATCAACCAATTGGAATGAACAGAGATTTATCTGGATCTGTAGTAGAAGGAGTTTATCCAGAGAAAGAAACTATAAAAATAACAGATTTAAAACCAGCAACTATTGGAGGACTAGCTGCAAAACTTACTAACAATGGTAAGAGAGTGGTTACAAAATTATTGATGGTAGTAAATCCAGTTGATTATTTAACAAAAATATTCCCAGCAACTACATTCTTAAATGCTAATGGTACATACGTAAACAATGTATTACCATTCCCAACTGATGTAGTTCAATGCTCTGAAGTACCACAAGGAAAAGCTGTTGTAGGTTTAGCACAAAAATATTTCATGGGATTAGGATCTACAAAAAAAATAGAAGAATCAGACGAATATCATTTCTTAGAAGATGAAAGAGTTTACATAGGAAAATTATATGGAAACGGTTTCCCTGTCGACAACAATGCGTTCTTATATGTTGATATTTCAGCATTAGAAGAAGGAACAACAGTACCTAGCGTTTAAAATGGAGGTGGCTTAATTGGAAGAGCTGCTAGAAGAAGTTAAAGATTACTTACATATTACTTGGGAAGAGGAAGATGAAAATATAAATAAAATAATATTAGAAGCAAAGCAGTACTTGGATGAAAAAACAGGTACTGCTATTGATTATAATAAAGATTTAATAGCAAAAGGCTTATTGAAAGATTACTGTAGATATGTAAGAAATTATTCTAAAGAGTATTTTGAAAAAAATTTTTTAAATGAAATTCAAAATATTCAATTTAAATATGCAATATCTAATAACGAAGGTGGTTCTGATGAACGAAAAACAGAAAGTGAAGCATGAAACTTATAATGACGGATTTATAAAATATGGTTCTATAAAAGCAATTAGAAATAAAAATAAGGTAAAAACAGGAGAAGAATTTAGCGAATTAGGAACATTACCTTATGGGCTTATGTCTATAAGAGATAATGATAATTTAATAGCAGATTCTCTAGGATATACAGTAGATAAAAAAATAAAAGTACCATACAGAATATTACCAGAAAATATTAAAGTAGAGTTAGATAACGTGATATATGACATTGTGAAGAAAGATAGTTCTGATAAAGTAAATTTATATTTATATTTGCAAATTGCTTCTAATATGGGGGTAACAGAATGAAAGATGAAAAAATAGTAGAAGTACTAGAAAAATTTAAGATTCCTTTTCGGAGATAAAAGAATATATGAAAACGAAGTTGAAGGATATAATTATTTTATAATTAGAAAAGGAAGATTAACAAAAAACAGTTGTAATTCTTATACTAGAACTATTGAAATTATCTATGTCTATGACGGAGAACAGTCAATAAGTGATAGTGAAATAATTAAAGCATTTGAAGATATAAGATTAAATTTTAAATATATGGAGCCAGACGACTTCAGAGTAGCAAATACAAATAAATGGATAGATATGAACACATATGTGTTTGAAAGACCTGAGAAGGTGTAAATATGGCATATAATGAATTAAGTTTAGATTATAGTGAATTAGTTAAATTTGAAGGAAGATTCAGATTATTACCACAAACAGCAGAATATGAAGTTAACAATTATCTTTGGAGCAACGCAGGTAATATTTTAGAAAAAGAAGTTTATAGAAGAATGCCACGTTCTAAGTATCAACATTATACAAAAGGGGCTCCAAAGACACACGCAAAAGATTCAGAATCATTAGAAGTTATCAGATATAATTTAGGAGTGAAAGTACAAACAAAAATAAAGCCAAGGTCAAAAGACTTTGGCTATTTAATATTTCCCGATGAAGGTAGGGGAATAAGACAAAAGAAAAAAGGTAGTCAAGAATTTTTTGGCAAATCATTAGAAAGTAAAGAAGACAAAATTACAGATGGATTAATGGACCATTTAAATAAAAAAATAGAGGAGGAATTGTAATGGATTTTGAAGATTACAAAATAATTGAAGGAACAATGACTATTGACGATGAGTTGGCAACAAGTTTTGGGTGCATAGGAACATTAGAGGGAACATCTGACATATCAGCTGTAGAAAAGAAATGCGAAGGAGCTGTTATAAAAACAGTAAAAAAAGTTAATAAAGTAGATGTAACATTAACAGGACATCCCTTTACTGCTGTATTAAGAAATGTAGCAGGAATGACTAATGAAGGATTAAAAGAGGGAGTATATGGCTATGGAGACAAAATAAAATCTAAAAAAATTGTATTTACAGCAAAAGTAGAGGATATGGAAGGAAATATAAAATACATAGCTTTCCCTAACATGGATGATGTTCAAGGTTTAACTATAAAAATAGATAATGATGTTACTGAAATAGAAATGAAAGAATTTGGATTCTCAGCACTTAAAGATGAAAATGGAATGTTCTATTATGAGGCATTAGAAAATGATTTAGTAGATGAAGATGTAAAATCTCAATGGTTAACAGCATTTACACCTGAACTAGTAAAAGCTGGTTCACAAAGTATATAAGACAACAATATGTCGAAATGTGCGACGAAATCTCCTTGCAATATTATGTCGTAAAAGATAGAATGTTGCAAGGAGGGTGATGTTTTTGAAAACAATAAAATTTATAATATTAACTGTAATAATAGTAACATTGTCGCTATTATTAACAGGTTGTCAAGATAAAAAAGAAATAACTGCTAGTTCAAACAATGATAAAGTACAAAATGAATATAAAAATAAAAAAGAGGATGAAATATTACAAAATATAGAATTAAAAGATTTTATTTTAGAAGATGATACATTACTTGTTGTATTAAAAAACAAGAATGACTTTGATGTAAAAACGTTATGGATAGAAGTTATTTTTTATGATAATGAAAATAAGGTTGTTGGGACATCTAAAACAGGTTTCAAGGTGTTGAAATCAAATATAGAATCTGCAATAAACGATTTTGATGTACCTTCAAGATTTAATAGCTATAAGATTGAATTAAGTTTAGGAGAAAATAATAGTTATGAAACTTATACAGATAAAATAAAAATAGATTCTAATAATACAGGAGAAAAGATTGTTGTAATTGCAGAAAATAATAGTGGGAACAACTTAAATGATTTAAGTATAAGCATAGTATATTATAGAGAAGGGATTCCAGTAGGTTTTTCTGAAGAAACACAATATGATATAGAAAAAGATAAGATATCATATTTCAATATATTGTATCCATACAATGATTTTGAAAGGGTAGATTTTGACGAATATAAAGTATTTGTAAATTCTGCTTATGGTCAATATTAAAATAATAAAAAACATTTACAGAAATGTAGGTGTTTTTATTTTGCAAAAAAGCAAATTAAAGTGTTGTTATCAGTATTTTAATTTGTTTTTTTAGGAGGAAAAATATGAAAATAAAAGATAAAGAAGTAAAGTTAAAAATAACACCAAAGGCAATAGAAAAAATAGAAAGTATTAGTGATATTGATATTCTTAAGCTATTAAGGGAAGCGGAAGAAAAAGAGCCAAAGGCTAGCGATTATTATAAATTAATTTATGCAGGTTATATAGGAGCAACAAATGAAGAAATTAGTTATGAAGATTTTTTAAATTTAATAGAAGATATTGATTTACCAGAAGTTTCTAGGGTAGGAGTAGAATTATTGCTAAAAAGAAAAAACTAAAATTCCAAGAAAGTTTTAAAAAAGCTACTAGTAAAAAGAGAGATAAGAATAAAAAACAATATAAAATTCCAGACGTACATATCGAAACATTAGCAGATATGTACGTTTTTTATGTGTACATAGATGGTATTGATGAAAATACATTTTGGAATAGTGACATAGCTTTCTTGGAAAATATTCATGGAAATATAGTAGCTTATGAAAATTTTAAAAGAAATCCAAAGGAGGTTAAGTAATGGCAAAAAACAAACAACAAATTAAATTCGAAGCAGATGTTTCAGGATTTAAGAGCAATATAAAAGAAGCAGAAAAAAGTATAACAAGTTTAAATAACCAGCTAAAACTTAACCAGTCGCAATTAAAAGGAAATTCAAACGATTCTAACTTATTATCTCAAAGAATAGAAACATTAAAAGAAAAATATGAAGAACAAAACAAAGTAGTAGAGAATACAAGAAAATCTTATGAGAAAGCAGTAGAAATATTTGGAGAAAACTCTAAAGAGGCAGAAAACTTAAAAAACAAACTATTAAAGGCAGAAACAGCTGAGCAAAATATAAAAAATGAAATAGATAAAACTAATGCTCAGCTAGAAGCACAGACAAACAAATTAAAAACAACAGGAAAAGCATGGCAAGAATCTGGAGAAAAATTAAAAGATTATGGAAGTAAAGTAGAAAGTGTTGGTAATAAATTATCTGTATTTAGCGGAATAGTAGGAGGAATTGCTGTTGCATCAGTAAAAGCATCAATAGATTTTGAAAGTGCTTTTACAGGAGTAACAAAGACTGTAGATGCAACGGAAGAACAACTAGCTGAATTAAGACAAGGAATAATAGATATGTCTACGGAAATTCCTTCCAGTACTACTGAAATATCAGCAGTAGCAGAAGCTGCAGGACAATTGGGAATAAAAACAGATGATATATTATCTTTTACAAGAGTAATGATAGATTTAGGAAACTCTACAAATTTATCTGCAGAAGAAGCGGCCAGTGCTTTAGCTAAATTTGCTAATGTAACTAAAATGAGTGCAGAAGATTATGACAAGTTAGGTTCTACTATTGTTGCACTTGGAAATAATTTTGCAACAACAGAAGCTGATATTGTAGAAATGGCTACTAGATTAGCTGCAACAGGAGAATTAGCAGGACTAAATCAATCACAAATATTGTCACTAGCAACAGCTATGTCAAGTGTTGGTATTGAAGCAGAAGCTGGTGGATCTGCAATGTCTAAATTATTAAAAAATATTCAATTAGCAGTAGAACTTGGAGGAGAAGATTTAAAACAATTTGCAAGTGTAGCAGGGATGACGACAAGTCAGTTTAAACAAGCATTTGAAGAGAACACAGTATCAGCACTAGCAGCATTTATAAGTGGACTTAATGATACAAAAAGAAATGGTAAATCAGCAATTGCTATATTAGACGAGATGGGGTTAACAGAGGTAAGATTGTCTAATACAATATTATCTCTTGCAAATTCAAGCGATTTGATGAATAAAGCAGTAAATTTAGGAAACGAAGCATGGAAAGATAACTCAGCATTGGCAAACGAAGCAAATAAAAGGTATGCTACTACAGAATCTCAATTAAAGATATTGAAAAATGAAGTCGTTGAACTAGGAATAGAATTTGGAGATGAATTAGCTCCATCGCTAAGAGAACTAGTTCAAGATGCTAAACCAGTTTTAAAAACAATTGCAAGTGCAATAAAATCATTTGCAGATTTAGATGATGAAACAAAACAAAATATAATAAGAATGGGAGCTTTAGTCGTAGCACTAGGACCAATTGTAAAAATTGGAGGAAATGTAATAAAAACTGTTGGAAGCATAAAAGCAGGTATAGGAACTCTTACTGGAGCAATAGGAGTTTTAATAAAAGGTACTGATGGAGCAAGTGAAAGTTCAATAAAATTAGCAAGTAGCATAAAATCTATATCAAGTCCAGTTGGACTTGCTATAACATCAGTTGGTGCGTTGGCAAGTGCATATGTATGGTTAAAAAATGAAGCAAAAAAATTACCAGAAGAGTTGCAAAAAGATATAGAAATAACGGAAGAAGCTAAACAATCACATGAAGAATATAGAAACGAATTAGATAAAACAGCTTCAAGTACTCTTGCGGAAATTGAAAATTCAGAAAACTTAAGAGATGAACTTACTAAATTAGCAGATGAAAATGGAAAAGTAAAGGAAGGTTATGAAGGCAGAGTATCAGTAATATTAAATGAGTTGAACAAAGCTTTAGGAACAGAATATTCATTAAACGGGAATATTATTAATCAATACAAGCAATTACAGGATGAAATTGATTTATTAATATTGAAAAAGAAAGCACAAGTTGTTTTAGAAAACGAAGAAGAAAAATGGACAACAGCAATACAAAATAGGACAATAGCTTATGAAGATATGATAAAAGCTTTAAATGACTATAATACTGCGTTAAAGGGAATGTCGTATGATGAATATTTTGATTATCAAGTACAAAATGGTATAGATGCAGGATATACAAAAGAAGCATCAGAAAAATATGCAAAAGAATATATGGCAAAATGGGTAGATGGATATAAACAAGTATATGAAGACCGTCGAAAAATATACAACGATTATTTAACTGATATTGCAAAATATGAAAATGATTTTGCAATAATACAGAGTAATAACACTGAAAAAATAGAACAAATGGTAGATGAGAGAGTAAACAGCTATGGAAGAGAAAGCATGTCGAAAGAGTTGCAAATTAAGAAAGGAATAGAACAAGAGATTTATAACATAAATGAACTAAAAAGGTTATATCAAGAAGATTTGAATAATAAAAATCAGATTTCAGCTCAAGCAAATGCTGCTGCTATTGAGAGCTCAGAAAAACGTTTACAAAATTTAATTCAAGATTTAGCAAATCAAACGTCTACTTTAAATGAAAATAGTCCCGAAGTAATAGAAGCATGGAAACAATTAGCAACGAATAGTTATGATGTATATGTTCAAGAAGTAAGTAAACTTCCTTTAAACACACAATTAAAGATACAAGAAATGACAGGAGTAGTTGTAAATGAAATTCCTACTTTTCAATCAGTAATGCAACAATTAGCCCAAGAAGGTGTAAATGCTTTAGATAAAAATGCAGAGTTCAGAGCAAAAGCTGTACAAAGTTTAATTGGATATTTGCAAGGATTATCTGATGAAGAAAGAAGAGAGTTGTTAAGAAAAGCAGGAATAGAAAATGCAGAACAAGTAATGAAAGGATTAAAGGAAGGAGATTTGTCAGAGGATGCAGGTATTAATATATTAAAAGGATTATATAACGGTTTAAATAATAAATCATGGATTGGAAGTTTAATAGGAACAGCTAGAACAATATCAGATACAATAAGTAAAAGGCTTAGTAATGTAAAATCTAATTATTCTACATCATCTATACCAGGGTATAAATCAGGACTTGATTATGTTCCTTACGATAACTTTATTGCAAGATTACATAAAGGAGAAAGAGTTTTAACTGCTGAAGAAAATAAACAATATATGGCAGATAATATTGAAAATAAAATTTCAAATAGAAATATTGTTGTTCAGTTCTATCCTCAAAGCATGAATGAAAATGAGTTACAAAGAGCGGAAAGATATATAGCAAAGAAATGGGGAATGGCATTATGAGTTATAGATATGAAGATATAAGGAATTTTTATTTTGAAAATGAAGTTGGAAAAAGAATAGATTGTCAAAAAATAAATGGAGGATTATTTCTATACAATGTTACTGGTTTAGGGTATGAAGAAAATATAGAGTATGTTCAAATAGGCAACAATTTCATCCCGAACAAGAAGAAGATAAAACAAGGGCAAATAGACGGAGATTTAGAATTTTATGATATGTCATATGATGAATATTGCAATTTCGTTAATTTTATTTTAACGGCAACTGAATTGAAATTAGTTTATGTTCCTAAAAAAAGTGTAAGGACTGAATATTATAGAGATATAGATTTATTTAAAATAGATAAAGCAGAAGAAGATGAATACAATATATTGTCTTGTCCGATTTCTATATATACAAAATCTCTGTGGTATGAACAAAAAGAAGTAGTTCTAACAGTTGGAGAAGATGAAGGAGAAATACGATGGGATTTTGATTGGGACAGCAGGTTTGCTGATTATAGTACAAGAAATATGATATTTGAGAATAAAGGGCATACAGAAGCACCATTCAAGTTAGAGATAGAAGGATATGTAAAAAATCCTTCTATTTTTATATACAAAGATAATAAGTTGACAGGAAAACTTGAGTTAACTCTTGAACTTCAAGAGAATGAAAAAATGATTTATTGTACAAGAGATACGGACTTATATTTAATCAAACAAGATGCAGAAGGTATAGAAACGAACTTATTTGAATGTTTAAGTCCGAATTTTGTTAATTTTTTAAAGTTAAATAAAGGGGTAAATACAATTAAGCTTCTTGCTGAACAAGATATAACAAAAGCAAAAATAACAATATATGTCGAATATAAAGCCGTATAGAAGGAGGTAAAAATGTTAAGAGGACATGTTTTTAAAAGTCAAACATTTGCAAATGAAATATTTGCAATTTTTATTGATACTTTTTTAGATGGTAATATGGGAGTTGCAAAAGGTTGTGAACTATCAAAAACAAATAATTCTGTAACAATAGGAGAAGGAGTTTTTTGTATTAAGGGTAGGTTCTTAGACATTATAGGGAATGAAACTATAAATATATCTGAAAACGGATATTATAGTTTAGTTTGTGAAATTGATTTAAGTAAAGAAAATACAAAAGAAGATTTTAAACAGGGAAGTATAAAAGTAATTAGTGGAACAACTACTTATCCTACTTTAACACAACAAGATTTAAACAACGGAGGAACTTTGTATCAATATGAATTTGCAAGATTTAGAATGACAGACACAGGTATAACTGATTTTACAGATAAAAGAACATTCTTAAATCTAACAAGTATTTATTCAAAAATAAATAATGATGCTACAGCTATAATAAATCAAATTCAAGAAGCATTAGATGATGTTTTGGACGGCAGTATATATGTTTTGAAAACAGAGGCTGAAAATACATATGTTTCAAAAACAGAAATTGGAACAATAGCAAGTAAAAACTATAGCTATGGAACAGCTACACCAAGTGGGCGGAGCCAGTGGAGATATGTACGATCAATATTTTGAGTAGGAGGTAGACAATGGCAACTATATTTACAGTCAATTATAGCGGTGGATATGGGGATTTATATGAATTTAAAGCAGAAGCAACAGAAAGCAATGTAAACAATTCAAACAATACTAGTAAGGTAACTGTAACTATATATGTAAGAAGAACAAATAGCAGCTCAAATGGAGCATACAACAATGATGGTACAGATTGGAGCATAACAATAGATGGAACGAAAACTTCTGGAAATTCTTCTTGGGACACAAGAAATACAACTGCATGGCAGCGTTTAGGAAGTGCAAGTAAAACAGTAACACACAATTCTAACGGAAGTAAAACAGTAACTATTTCAGCAACACACGAGGGAAATAGTGCTTCAGGTGCCTCTAAAATGGGTAATGCTAGTGGAAGCGGAACTTTTAAATTAACTAATATTCCGCGATATGCAAGTATAAGTTCATTTACTGTATCAAATATTTCAGGAAATAATGGGTTAACAAGATTAAAATTTACTTTCAAGGCAAATGCTACAATTGATTATGTCTATTATTCTACAAATAATGGAAGTAGTTGGAAAGGATATAACATAGCAGACGGAACAAGTGGAAATTTTGAGGTTTCTGGACTAGCGCCTGGCACATCATATAAGTGCAAATTAAGAGTTAGAAGAAAGGATAGTCAACTAACAACAGATAGTAGTACAGTAACAAAATCTACTTATGATATAGCAAGATTTACAAGTTATAGCAATTTCAATTTAGGAGATAATTTTACTGTAAAATACTCAAATCCAGCACGGTGCAACTATTCAAGTTGGAATATATGATGTAGATGGAACAACGGCTTATGCAGAATATAGAACAGCTACAGGAAGTAGTTACACATTTAATTTTACCGACGATGAATTAGATTTAATGTACAAGTCTATGAAAACAAGTAATTCATTAAGTGCGAAATTGTACATAAATACAAACAGCAATGCTTATAGAGAAAACAAAAATATTACAATAACCTTAACAGGTAATCAAAAAATAGGACATTTAAATGTAAATAGCGAGTGGAAAAGAACAAAAAAATGGATAAATGTAAACGGTACATGGAAAAGATGTGTTCGTTGGATAAATGCAAATGGCACATGGAAGAGGTGTATATAGATGGAACTCTACATATTATCAAAGCAAGATTTAAGTATAAAGTCTATATGCAAAATGTCTGATTATGAAATTAATTTAGACGAAGAAACAAACGCAAAGTCAACATTTACTATAGAAAAAACAGATGGCTTGCAAGAGGGTAATTTTCTAGTTCTAAATGGTTTATATAAGCAATTTTTATTTGTAATTCCAAGTCGGACGGTATAAGTACAGAAAAGGGCAGTAACATGGCTACGGTTACTGCTCTTGATATTTCTAATATATTTGATAGAAAAATCATAGAAAAAGATACTGAATTAATGACAACGGATTCTATTGAAGAATTTCTAGCAAATATGATTTCAGAAAACTTTGTAAACTCTGATGACAGCTATTTAAATATATCATATATAGATGTGTATTGGCACACAAACACAAAAGCAGTAGTAAGTACAAATGCAGAAAATGGACTATATAACTTTCATACATTTTTAATTAATTGTAGACAATCTAAAAACATATATACTGATTTCAAATTTGAAAATGGAAGATTACGAATAGATATACAACAAAAAGAAGATGAAACAGTACTAATTGATACAACTCTTGCAGAAGTAACTGATTACAATAAAGTCTATGAAACAGATGTAACAGCAAAAGTACAAGTACTAATTAGAGAAGATAATTCAGTATATAACTTATATTTAAAAACAGATAGAACAACTACAGAAAATAAAGACGACCCCGACAGAGCAAACGGAAAGGTAGAAACAATATCAGTTGACACAGCTGATAAAGCAGCAGAAGAAGCTCTAAATGTAATGAAACGGCAATTCATATAGTCATCTTGTAGAATTTAAAATTGCAAAAACATCTAAACTAATGGACGTAACAAAGCTGTATATTCGGAAGAATGGTACGAATAAAAACAGATGAAGATATTTACGACAGTTATATAAGTGCAATTACTCTGAGAGATGAGAACTTTGTATATTTCAAAAGTGGAAATATAAGAATAGATCTACTTGATAAGCTAAAGAAAAAAAGTGAAGGAGTAGGAAATAAACTCGATATAAGTGGCGGAAAAATAACTGGAGATTTAGATATTGAAGGCACAATAAAAAACAATAAAAAAACTCTTTTAGATTTAACATACCCAATTGGCTCCATTTATATGTCTATAAAAAACACAAATCCAAGTTCTTTGTTTGGAGGAACGTGGGTAGCTTGGGGTACAGGAAGAGTACCAGTAGGAATAGATACATCACAAACAGAATTTAAAACAGTAGAGAAAACAGGGGGAGCAAAGACACATAAATTAACAATTAATGAAATGCCAAAACATAATCACGAATTTACGTACAATAATTCAAATACATGCGGATTTACTTCTTATGCACATGGAACTAATGGATATGGAGAACAAAAAAGCGATCAGTCGCTCGGATTTTATAATATTAGTAATACTGGTGGAGATAAAGCCCACAACAACTTACAACCTTACATTACGTGCTATATGTGGAAAAGGACAGCATAAGATTAGAAAAATAAAACTATGTAAAAAGGGGACACAAATGGAAAAAGTCAATATATTACATATAATATTAAATTATTTTATTCCTTTAATACTAGGAAGTATTTTAGGTTTCTTAAGTACGAAATTAAAAAAAGATAGAAAGAAAGATAAAGCAATAGAAGAGGGGGTACAAGCATTACTTAGAAATGAGCTTATACGACGATACAGAGAATACAAGACAAAAGGAGAAATGACAATACTAGATAGAGAAAACATAGAGGCAATGTTCAAACAATACAAAAATCTTGGTGGAAACGGGACTGTAAAAGAACTCATGGACGAGCTTTTAGATGTTCCAACGAAAGTAATAAGAAGTTAGGAGGTGTAAAGTATGGAAATAACGCAAATAATACAAAATTATATTAAACCAGAGTTATTAGTTTTAGCTATAGTACTATATTTTATTGGTACAGGAATTAAAAAAACAGAGAAAATCAATGATAAATATATTCCTTTAATACTAGGATTAACAGGAACTATAATATCTGCAATATATGTAGTTGCTACAAGTACTTTCAACGGTTATCAATCAGTACTAATGGCAATATTTACCTCAATAGTGCAAGGAATATTAGTGGCGGGTTTATCTGTTTATTCTAATCAATTAATAAAACAATCACAGAAATAAAAAAGGAGGAAAATTAAATGGAAGAAGTAGATAAAGATTATATAGGCGGAGACTTTGAAGATGTAACAGTAGGAGAAGAAATAGTAAAGGAGAGTGAAGAGTAATGACATTAGCAGATTTTGGAACATGGGCATTAAATCAAGGAAGTGTAGCAAATCCAGCACCAAATAATAAATACAAAGGACAATGTGTATCATTGATACAACAATATTTATATAAAGTGTTTGGAAAATCATTTAAGGCGTATGGAAATGCAAAGGACTGGGCTACAAATTATCCAAAAGACTATTTTACAAAATTATCTAAATCAACTAAATTACAACCACGGAGATGTATTAGTATATGGTAGTAATTATGGCGGAGGATACGGACACATAGCTTTAATAGATGTAAATGGAAAATTCTTCGACCAAAACGGAGTAAAAAAATTAGCAGTAGGATATAGAGATAAACCATTCACAGGTTATGTATGTGTATTAAGACCAAAAAATCAGTCAAAGTTAGGATTAAATAAAACTACAAGCAGATACAAAGTAGGAACTACATATACTACGCAAGTAATATTAAAAGTAAGAGCAGGGGCAGGAATAGGTAATAAACAAAAAACATATTCTCAACTTACTGCAAATGCAAAAGAAAATGCATATTCAAGCGGAGTAAACGCAGGTTGTTTGAAAGACGGAACAAGAGTAACGTGTCAAGCTGTAAAAAATGTTGGCAATGATGTTTGGATAAAAATTCCAAGCGGTTGGGTAGCAGGATACTATAATGGCAAAACGTATGTAAAGTAGGTGAAATGTATGAAAATATTTAGAGGAGATACATTCAAATTTGATTTTAGTGCTACTCTTGAAGATGGAACAGTACATACATTTCAACCTGGAGACATACTAAAAGCTGGGTTAAAAGTTACTTGCAGAGATAAAGAATATCAAATATATCAAAAGAAAGAGCTAACAGAAGAAACAGACACAGTAACGTTTGAGTTCTCTCATGAAGAAATGATGAAAGTAAGCCCAAATGAGAAAATTTTAGAAATAGAGTTAACTGACACAGCAGGAAGAGTAGCAACGTTGTATCAAGAAAAAATCACAATAGTAGGTGATGTGATAAATGAATGAAAAATTAATTGGAAAAATTAAAACAACACCTAATTTACAAGGAAGTATACAAAAAGATGATTCTATGCAAGGTAAATTACAATATGGAAGTTACGAGCTGAATAAAGATTATAACAAACTGGCAAATAAGCCACAAATAGAGGGTGTAGAACTTATAGACAACAAAACATTTGAACAATTAGGGGCAACAAGTCTAAGCAATATGGAGATTGAAAATTTAATAAATTTGCAAATATAAAGGAGAAAAAAGTATGAAATATTTAGATGAGAATGGACTATTATATTTAGTCCAAAAAATTAAAACTTGGTTAAATGGGAAAGCTAATACAGTACATACACATACGAAAAGTGAAATAACAGATTATACAGAATATCAATTGCCAACAGCCTCAGCGGATACTTTAGGTGGTATAAAAATAGGAGCAGGACTTGAAATAAATAATGGAGTAGTTAGTGCAACAGGTGGAGGTACAGCAGATAGCGTAGACTGGTCTAATGTACAAAACAAACCAACAAAATTATCAGATTTTACAAACGATAAAAATTTTCAAACAGATACTCAAGTAGAAACTGCAATAACAAGCAAGGGATATCAAACTGCAAGTGATGTTTCAAGTGCGATAGCAAGTGCAATAGCTAACATACAAGGAATAAGCTATTCAATAGTAGAAAGCTTGCCAGGCACAGGAGAAGCAGGAGTTATATATTTAGTTAGTAATAGTGGAACAAATCCTAATATCTATGATGAATATATATATGTAAATAATGCTTTTGAAAAAATAGGAACTACAGAAGTAGATTTGTCAGGATATGTTCAAAACACTGATTTAGTAGCAATATCTAATTCAGAAATAGACACAATATGTGCATAGGAGTGATGTCTTATGGATTATTTAGACAAAACAGGATTAACTTATTTATGGAGTAAAGTAGAAGATAAATTGTCTGAAAAAGCAGATATAACATATGTGGATACTAAAATAACAGAAGCAATAACAACAGCACTAAATACGGAGGTGTAAGATGGCAAAGAATAATAATCTGACAGACTTCTTAACAAATTTAGCTAATAAGTTTAGGAATAAGTTAGGAAGTACATCTTCTATTAATCCTCAGAACTTTGAAGGACTTATAGACGATATTTATACAAAAGGTTACAACGATGCACCAAAACGGAACTGATGTATCAGACACAACAGCTGCACAAGCAAATGTATTAACTGGAAAATACTTTTATAATAGTTCTGGTAGTAAAGTACAAGGAACAATGGCAAATAGGACAGGAGCAACAACAGGCTGGTGTGGATATGAAACTTGTTCGGTACAACCGCACCCAGCTGACAGCTCGCAAGGATTAGTTACAGTACCAAATACTTACAACGCACCGCGGATATTATGATAACACTTCTTCTGTAACAGCAAATTTAGCTAATCTAAATGCTGCTAATATAAAGACAGGCGTAATAATTGGAAGAAATGGTGGTAACAGTTCAAATTCTATTATTGGAACATTCACATCAGATGCTACGGCTGGAAATTATGATATATGTAGCGGAAAGACAGCATATGTAAAAGGAAATAAAATAACGGGAGCATATGAATCAATCTACTTACAAAGTAATTCAGGTAGTAGTGATTGTTCAACAAGAACATTGAAGATTAGTTGTCCATTTGACCCATTATATCTATCAATAGTATTCAATAGTCCTGCATATGCAAATAACCGAGTCGTTGCCTGTTGGGGGGCTAAAGATGCAATAGTGTATCACACAAAGACAACTATTTCATTAGCAAGAACGCAAATAACAAGCAACGTAAGTAGCTATTGGTCATATAGTAATGGAGTAATAACAATAAATAGCCCTAGCTCATCATATTTGTGGTCGAATAATAATTACCGTGTTTTTGCATTTAAATAGGAGGTAAAAATGTATCATAAAATAATAAATAAGCAAGGAGAAATAATAGGAATATCAGCAAATGACGAAGAAATTTCAAAAGATGAAAATTGGATTGAAATATCAGAAGAAGAATATCAAGAAATTGAGAAAACATTAGAAAATAAAGACATATAATTACTCTAATTAAAAATAAAAACGTCTTAGAAACGATTTTAAGACGTCGATCTTTAGCCAAAAAGAAAAGGAAGCTGAGTAAATCAACTTCCTTTTAAATACTATTATAAGTGAAAACTTATAACATATTTGTGCTATTAGTCTATGCTAAATAGCTAAAAATATTCTTTTTTTAATACTAAAAAATCTCAAAAGATTTTTTATATTTGTTAAAATCATACTATCGTTTACATAAAAACAATATATTTGTATTTTCATTATACTATTAATCTTAACATTTGTAAATACTTTTTTCAAAACTTTTTTAAGATTTTTTATAAAAAAGTTAAGAATTATTTTTTAGCTTTTCTATATATATATTTAGATTATCTATTTTTTTCTCATATTCTTTAATATTTTTTATTAATCCTAAGCTAACATACAAAGAATTGTCAATATTTTTTATATCATTTTTAGATAGTCTTGTAATAAAGTCACCTAATCTAGCTTTGCTTACAGTTTGAACGTTAGAAGTGTTAACGAACCCATCTAATATTATTCCTTGATTATTTGATTGTGGTTCGATTTGTGCCATACAAGGAAGAGGTTTATCCGTATGAGTGATTGGTGCTACTATAACATTGCTAGAATTAATATTCCCCACATTTCCTTGAATTATTACACATGGTCGATCTTTTTGCATTTCTGAACCTATGCCTATGCCAAAATTACAATGATATACTTCACCACGATGAACAATTCTATTTTTTGCTTTACATGCTAATCCATCTAAATAAAGCTTTGTTTTAAACCATTCTAACATACTTTGAACTTTTGATAACTCTAACATCAATTACATCACCTCCAATCACACAATATAAAAATTATACACATAAAAAACAAAATATGCAATATATTTGTAAAATATTGTAAAAGTAAATAAAATATGTTATAATAAAATATATTTAGAAATAAATATATATTGGGGCAAGAGGCTAGTTGTTCGTTGACTAGTCTCTTTTTTTCATTTTAACATTTATTAACAAGTCAATTATTTGTGACACTTCAAGAGTTTCTTTGCTATCTAATCCATATTCGTCTATACGACGATACATTTCTTCTTTTAAATTTTCTAACTCATCTAAAGAATAGAATAACTCTTTTATATCAACTTCTAATTCTTCAGCGATTTTTTGTAATATAAACATAGTTGGATTAAATCTTCTATTATTTTCTAAATCAAACAAATATGCTCTTGATACTCCTGTCATTTCATGCAATTTATTTAAACTAATTCCTTTGCTTCTTCTTATATTTTTAATATTAAAAACATACATAATATTACTCCTATAGTTATTATTTCTAATTTTAATATTAAAATACACTAAAAGATAGATGACGCTCCCAGCGTCAGGTTAATGTCGAACTGTGGCATACGATTTATCTTGACATTATTCGACACTGGAGAGTATAATTTAACTAACATAAAGAAACGCGTTTCTCTGATAAGGAGAAGTAAAATGGAAAAATTAGTTGTAGAAGAAAGAGAAATTATA
>CALXNI010000123.1 GCA_944389715.1 uncultured Clostridia bacterium
AAAATCTGTAGGGGTCGCACCCCTGGGCGACCCTTAAATATTGATATGCGGGTCGCCGTGGGCGGCGACCCCTACAACATTTGCAATTATTTTGTTTCGGGCGGACACAAGGCCCGCCCCTACAATGATTACAATAATTTTGACATGTTTTTGCGGGCGATTAAAATCGCCCCTACAACGTTTGCAATGAATTTGACATGTTTGCAATAAATTTGGCATGTTTTTGCGGGCGATTAAAATCGCCCGCCATTTTATGAAAACAACCAAAATGTTCGGAAATTTCAGGACAGTCCCTGGAAATTTCCTCTTCAAACTACAATTTTTTAATCGTCTAATTCATCGCTTTCGTCATATTCTATTTCATATTCTTCTTCTTTTGGTTCGTCTTTTTTTGTTGCTTCTTTATTATTACTTTTTGGCTTGTTTTCTTTTTTTTCTTCTCTTTCTTCTTTTATTAGGTTATTAATCTCGTTTTTTATTGTTTCATTTTTACATATTTTTTTGCCTATTTTTTCAAATAAATCTGGTACATAGTCTAATAATCTATCTACTGCAGATGAATGATTAACTGGTAATAATTTTACATTTTCTCCTTGAACTACTATAAATGCTACTGGATTTATACTTACTCCTGCACCTGCTCCGCCTCCGAAATGGTAATTTATACTTTATATTTTCTTCTTCTTTTTCTTTTTTTGTATATTCATCTATGGTCTCTTCGCTAAATTCGCTTCCTCCTGCTGCAAAGCCAAAACAAACTTTTGAAATAGGTATAATTACTATACTATTACTAGTTTCTATTGGGTCACCTATTATTGTATTAACATCTACCATATCTTGTATACTACTCATCGCTGCTGACATAAGCCCTTCTATTGGATGTTCTCTCATCATAATTTACACTCCTTTTCTTAAATAACATATATACTATATTTATAATATGTACTATTTTTACGTTAATTATACAGTTTAATTTTATTCTTAACTCAATTTTTTCGGTGTATATTGGGCTTATTAAATATATATAGTCTTGTTTGTTATATTTTTCTATGGTATTAGCTAGTATTATTGACAAAATTGTTGAGATTAAAGGAATTGTAAAAGAAGTAACTATTACATCTAACATACTTATTTTTAATTCTAAATATAGTTTTTTTGTTTTTATATTTAATTCTTTTATAAAATTTATATTTTCTTCTTTAAGTATTTCTTTTTTATTTTTATTTATAATTTCTTTAAAATTATTTAATTTTTTTATTAGCTTAATATTTGATAATTTATATTTTTTTATTTTTTTATCATTAATTTTTATTTTAAACCAAGTAATTTTATTTGCAAATTTTAATTTGATATATATTAAATATTCTTCTAATCTTTTACCAATTTCCTTGTTACTATTAAAATCAAGATTTTTTATCTCTATTTCTAAAGTTGATAGGCAAATTATAAAAAGTATTAGAGATATAAAAAAAATTATTCCTAAAAAAATAAAAAAAGGCATCATAACATTTACTCCAAATATATTTTAAATATATTTTTGCCATTTTTTGTATTACTATTCAAAAAAAGCAAGATTATTATTATCTTGCTTTTTCTACTTCTATATCTCCAAAAGTTTTTTCTTGTTTTGTTTTTATTTTATTTCTTCTAGTTAATTCTAAAAGTCCAGTAAATGCTGTTACTGTTTCTAATTTAGTGTATTTTTTATTTTTACAAAGCTTGTTAAATATAAACTTTGGCCTTTTTACTAACTCTCTAAATATATCTTTTACTTTGCTCGATACTGTTACTGTTTCTACTATTGCAATTTTTTCTATGTTAATTGCATTTTTATTTATTTTAGATTTATTTCTTTCTAATAAATTTTTATATGCTTGCTCTAATAAAACTTTAGAATACTTTTCCTCTAATTTTCTACTAGGAAGCTCTATTTTATCTGGTAATTTATAAAATCTTTTTGAGAATACTTCAAATTGTTCTTTTAGTTTTTTAGATGTTTCTTTGTACTTTTTATATTCTATTATTCTATTTATAAGTTCTTCTTCTGTAAGTTCTGCTTCATCTTCTACTTGTTTTGGGAGTAGACTTTTTGATTTTAAGTATATTAAAGTAGAAGCCATAACTATAAATTCGCTTGTTATTTCTAAATTTAATTCTTTCATAGCATTTATATACTGTATATATTGGTCAGTAATTTCTGAAATACTAACCTCATTTATATCCATTTTATTTTTATCTACCAGATGGCATAGTAAATCTAGTGGTCCTTCAAAATTATCTAATCTAATTGCATATTTATTTGTTTCTAATGTTAGTATATTATTCAATTTTATTGCTCCTTGCTTAAAAATCTTCTTTTGCTATTTTTATTGTTTCTTCTAAATAGCCTTTTTTCTTTAGATAATCTATAATTTGCTCTGTTTGCATTGTGTTTTGCTTTTTTACAAATATATTTTTTGCAGAATTTAATTCGTAATTTATTAATTCTTCTTTGTTTTTGTATATATAATCCTCTATTATATCTTTTTTTATTCCTTTTGTAATAAGTTTATATTCAATTTCTTTTATTGACATATTTTTTAAATTTTTAAATTCATTTATAGCTTTATTTATATAGTTTTCGTCATTTATATAGTTTAGCTCTTTTAATTCTTTTATAACATCATCTAAAAGTTCTCCACTATCCTGTCTAAATTTTTGCCTTACTTCTTGTTCTGTTCTTTTTTTAAACATTATATATTTTAATACTTTTGTTTTTAATTTGTCAAATTCTTCTATATATTCCATTTAATTAATCTCTCCAAAAGGGTGAATTCAGGACAGTCCCTAGAATTCCCCCCTCACACAAATTCCAATTTATTATTCTTCCTCTTCTTCTATTTGGTTATCTCCTAAACTTTTTTCGAAGGCTTTTTCAAAGTTGTCTCTAATTTTTTTCTCTACTTCGTCCATTATTTCTGGGTTGTCTTTTAAATACTTCTTTACATTTTCTCTTCCTTGTCCTATTTTTTCTCCATTGTAGCTAAACCAAGAACCACTTTTTTCTATTATATCTAAGTTTACTGCCATATCTAAAATATTTCCTTCTTTAGATATACCCTTTCCATATACTATATCAAACTCAGCTTCTCTAAATGGTGGAGCAACTTTGTTTTTAATTATTTTTACTCTTGCTCTATTTCCTATTATTTCTCCATCTTGTTTTATGTTTTCTATTTTTCTAATGTCTAATCTTACAGATGCATAGAATTTTAATGCTCTTCCTCCTGTTGTTGTTTCTGGATTTCCAAACATAACTCCTATTTTTTCTCTTAATTGATTTATAAATATAATAACTGTTTTTGATTTGTTAATTGCTCCTGCAAGTTTTCTTAATGCTTGTGACATAAGTCTCGCTTGAAGTCCCATATGAGAATCTCCCATATCGCCATCTATTTCTGCTTTTGGTACTAATGCTGCAACTGAATCTACAACTATTACATCTAAAGCTCCACTTCTAACTAAGCTTTCTGTAATTTCTAAGGCTTGTTCTCCTGTGTCTGGTTGAGATACTATTAAGTTATCTATATCTACTCCTAAATGCTTTGCATATACTGGATCTAATGCATGTTCTGCATCTATAAATGCTGCTTCTCCATTCATTTTTTGTGCTTCTGCTATTATATGAAGTGCAAGTGTTGTTTTACCAGAAGACTCTGGTCCAAATATTTCTATTATTCTTCCTCTTGGAACTCCTCCTATACCTAATGCTATGTCTAACCCTAATGCTCCTGTTGGAATTGCCTCTACATTCATAGCTTTATATTCTCCAAGTTTCATTACAGATCCTTTTCCAAATTGTTTTTCAATTTGACTTAATGCTACTTCTAATGCTTTCTTTTTTTCTAGATTTTCATCACTCATTTTATTTCCTCCTATGTTTTCAAACGTTTGTTTGTTTAATATTATATATGATAAATTTATTTTGTCAAGGGTTTTTTTTATATTTTAATCATCCTCAACTTTGTACCAGTTTTCAATATTATAAAACAAATTATACCAATTATAAGATAAATCTCCTTTTAAGGTAGTATTTGATAATACAAATAAACTATTAGAATATAAACTAATAAAAGGCATTTCTTCGTTGTATATTTGTATTAATCTTGAATACTTTTCTTTAATTAATTCTTCATTATCTATATTTTTAACATCATTTAATATAGTTTTTACTTCCTGATTATTAAAATTAGATAAATTATTATCTCCAAAGTATGTTTCTAAATTTGGACAATTTGATATAATATTACCTGTTAATATCATATCATAATTTTTATTTTTTATATAATTATTATATCTGTTATCATTAACTTTTACAATATTTATAATTATACCTAATTTATATAATTGTTCTTTTATTTCATTTGCTAGTAATATTCTTTTTTCATTATTTTGGTTTACAATAAGATTAAACTCTAATTTATTATTATTTTTTCTCCATGTATTATTATAGTATGTCCATCCATTTTCCCCTAAAATTTGTTTTGCTTGGTTTAAATTATATTCATCTATTTCTTCTGAATTATATAAGTAGCTACCATAATCTAAAGGAAATCTACTAATTAAATATTTATTATTATATATATTATAATTTATAGATTTTTTATCAATTGCATAATAAATTGCTTTTCTTATTTCTTTGTTAGATAAAATGCTATCTTTGTTATTTAATACTAAGTACTCGTATTCTCTATTGTTTGTTTGATTTACATTATATCCCATAGTTCCTATATATTCTTCATATTCTATATTATCTGTTATCATATAATCAATCTCTTTTTTACTAAAAGCATTATACAACTCTTTTAAAGATTTTTTTAGCACTACATTTATTTTTGTTATTTTTAATTCTTCTATTTGATTTGTTGCTACTATTTTTATTAAACCATCCTCTATACTATCTATTTTATATTTACCTGTTCCTATTGGTACTTTGGTTTTGCTATTTAATGTTCCCTCTTCATAACTATGACTTGCAAGTATTGGAAAACACAAATTATATTCAAAAAATGGAGTTTCTTCTTTTAGTATTATTTTTATTGTGTAATCATCTATTTGTTGCACTTCATCTATGGCACTAATGTTTTCCTTATATATAGATGTAATATTTTCATTTTTTAAATTATTAACTGTAAAAATAACATCTTTTGCTGTAAATTTTGTGCCATCATGCCAATATACATCATCTTTTAATTTTATAATATAGGTTACAGAGTTTATTTTTGAAAACTCTTTTGCCAATAAATTTTCAATTTTAAAATCATAGCTTATGTCCAATAAAGATTGGAATATAAGCTTGTCTATATATTGAATATCTCTATTATTACTTAATATAGGGTTAATATTATCATAATCTGTAATTCCAATATTCATTTCTTTAATTATATTAATTTCCATTTTATTTGCTTGAACATTTGATGTTTTTTGTTTGTTATCTTTATACAATATATAAATGGCTACTCCTACCAATATAATTACTATTATAAAAAAAATGTACTTAAATATATTAGTTTTCAAAACAACCTCCCTTAAAATATTTGCGAAGCTCTTTTGTTGAATAAAAATATTCGATTTTCCTATTCAATGAAAAAGAGACTAATTTTATTAGCCCCCCTTTTTCTATATAACTAAAGTACAATTATTTTCTTGATTCTATAATTAACTTCATTCCTGTTCTGTTCTCACCTTCTACTTCGACTTCTGCGAATGCTGGTATACATACTAAATCTACTCCTGCTGGAGCAACAAATCCTCTTGCAATTGCTACTGCTTTTACAGCTTGGTTTAACGCACCTGCACCAATTGCTTGCATTTCTGCCTTATTACTCTCCTTTACTAGTCCTGCGATTGCTCCTGCTACTGAATTTGGGTTTGATTTTGATGAAATTTTTAAAACTTCCATTTTTTGCCTCCTAAAATTATTTTTTGTAACTCTATCTTTTGTTTCATTTGTTACTATTTATTTATAATATATTTTATAAATATTGTCTATAATTTTCTGGTAAAAAAAGGAAGTTTCGGTCGCGTAAATTAAGTGTATTTCGCCAAATATTATAATTTTATTCTAACAATTTTTTCTGCTCGACAACTTTCGCTATTTAATTTTAAAATGCACCCATTACAAATAATTTCTTGATCTTGGCTTACTTTATATTTTTCTGGCAAAGTTGTTACAAATCTTTTTATAGAAGCCTCAACATCCATACCTATTACAGATTTTTTTGGTCCTGTCATTCCAATATCAGTAATATATGCTGTTCCATTTTCTAATATTGTTTCATCTGCTGTTGCAACATGTGTGTGTGTACCAAAAACACATGTTACTTTTCCATCTAAATAATATCCCATAGCAATCTTTTCTGCTGTTGCTTCTGCATGAAAATCCACTATTATAACATCCACATCATCTTTAATTTTATCTACTATATCATTTGCTATAATAAATGGGTTTTCTGATAAAACATTCATACTTGCTCTTCCAATTAAATTTATTACTGCAATTTTTTTATCTTTACATTCATATATTCCATATCCTTTTCCAACTACATCTTTTGGATAATTTGCTGGTCTTATTATATTTTTATTATCTATTATATTAAAAATATCTTTCTTACCCCAAGTATGATTTCCCATTGTTATAACATTTACACCTGCTAAAATTAATTCCTTAAATATTTTTGATGTTATTCCCATTCCATCTGCGCTATTTTCTCCATTTGCTATTACAAAATCTATTTTTTCTTCTTTTATTATTTTAGGTAGTATTTCTTTTACTTTGTTTACTCCACTTGTTCCTACTATGTCTCCAATAATTAAAATATTCAAATTAATTCTCCTCCCTATAAAATAATTTTACTTTATTATATTACTATATAATTCATTTTTTATCAAATCTTTGTTACTGTTTGGACTAATTTGTGCTAGAATTGCTAAAACACGTATGTTTTTTATATTTATTTCGGGTCGCCGGGGACGTCGACCCCTACAACGTTTGCAATAAATTTTATATGTTTTTTGTAGGCGGTTAAAATGCCCCTACATAATCTATATTTTTGAATTTTAGACCAAATAGCAACAAATTTTTTGCAAATTTGGTTTGGACATCAAATTTGCTTTATGTAAATTCTTGTGGTATAATAAATATGCATTAGGTTTATCCTAATGACTTTATAGAAAGGGGTCTTTATAATGACCTTAAACGATTTTATCAGAGAGATTTCAAGTCCTTTTAGTTTGCAGGGGATCCTTTCTTTTCCTGAACACATCAAAAATCTGGAAGTTGAAAATTATCAAGGAATTCGGAGCTATGATTTAATGACCTACGTTTACTCTGATAAGTTCCAGTGGGATCTTCATTATATCATAAGCAACTACGAAAAAATAATAGCTGATGGGTTGCAGCCCTATTTGCTTCTGACAGAAGATCCCGATTTTGTTTCTCTTCATTTGAAAGGAAGAAAAGGGCATTAATAGCTTTGGTAAAAACTAAAACCGTCGCTTTGCGACGGTTTTTTCCTTTTAATTATTTTGCATATTCAATTGCTCTTGTTTCTCTTATAACATTTACTTTTATTTGTCCTGGATATTCCATTTCTGATTCTACCTTTTTAGCAACTTCTCTTGCTAATATAATCATTTGACTATCTGATATTTTTTCTGGTTTAACTATTAATCTTATTTCTCTTCCTGCTTGTACGGCAAATGATTTATCTACACCTTCAAAAGAATCTGCAATTTCTTCTAGTTTTTCTAATCTTTTAATATATGTTTCTAAGGTTTCTCTTCTTGCACCTGGCCTTGATGCTGATATTGCATCTGCTGCTTGTACTAAAACTGCCTCTATTGTTTTAGGTTCTACATCTCCATGGTGTGCTTGAACTGCATTTATTATAATATCATTTTCTTTATATTTTTTTAATACATCAACACCTATTTCTACGTGTGTTCCTTCCATATCATGATCTAAAGCTTTTCCTATATCATGTAAAAGCCCTGCACGTCTTGCAATTTTTGGATCCAAACCTAATTCTTCTGCCATTATTCTAGCTAAATTAGAAACTTCTATTGAATGGTTTAAAACATTTTGTCCATAACTTGTTCTATATTTTAATTTTCCAATTAGTTTTACTAAATCTGGGTGTAAGCCATGAACTCCTGTTTCTAAAACGGCTCTTTCTCCTTCTTGTTTTATTATATTTTCTACTTCTTCTTTAGCTTTTTCGACCATTTCTTCTATTTTTGCAGGATGTATTCTACCATCTTCAATTAGTTTTTCTAGTGCTATTTTTGCAACTTCTCTTCTTAATGGATCAAAGCCAGATAATATAACAGCTTCTGGTGTATCATCTATTATTAAATCAATTCCAGTTAATGTTTCTAGAGTTTTTATGTTTCTTCCTTCTCTTCCTATAATTCTTCCTTTCATGTCATCATTTGGAAGTGCAACAACAGATACTGTTGTTTCTGATGTGTGATCTGCTGCACATTTTTGTATAGCATAACCAATAATTTCTCTTGCATTTTTTGTAGCATTTTCTTTTGCTTTGCTTTCTGCCTCTCTAATAAGCACTGCTTTTTCATCAGAAAGTTTTCTGTCTAATTGCTCTAATAACATTACTTTTGCCTCTTCTTTAGATAGTCTAGCAATTTCTTCTAATTTTCTTGTTTGCTCTTCATGAATTTCTTCTATTTCTTTTTCTCTTTCATCACTTTCGCGAATTCTTCTGTCTAAGTCTCTTTCTCTACGCTCCATACTTTCTGAGCGTCTTTCTAGATTTTCTTCTTTTTGGATAATTCTTTTTTCTTGTAGCGTAATTTCACTTCTTCTTTCTTTAATCTCATCATCTAACTCATTTCTTGTTTTCATTATTTCTTCTTTTGCTTTAAGAATTTCTTCTTTTTTTGAATTCTCTGCTTCTTTTTTTGCATTTTCAAGTATTCTTTCTGCTTCACTTTCTGCGCCTTTTATTTTAGATTCAGCTGTTTTTTTTCTTAAGTACATTCCTAGTGGTATACATACAGCTGCCGAGATAAGAAAGGTGACTACGGCTATTAATGTTCCATTCATAAATAATGCACCTCTTTCTTATATTTAATTTTCAATGTTCAGATTAATATATATAACTAAATTAATTCTTTTTTAGAATATATTTTAACTTTCTGTACTATTATATTTTACATTGATTATTAAAAACTGTCAAGGTATAATAATGAATTCAATTTAATTTGAATTCATCAGTGGTTAATGTTCAGCCCAAAATTTCTTCGAAGAGCGGGCGATTAAAATCGCCCCTACATACTCTATATTTTTGAATTTTAGTCTGAACATTAACTCTTCACTTTTAACTATTAACTAAAATAATTTAATTTACTAAATTGTTTTTTACAATAGTATAGGCTGTATTTGCTCTCTTTCTAAAGCTTTTAAAATTGTATCTAATACATATTTAGGATCAAATACTAATGAACGAGGTTTAGTAATTGGATTATCCTGTCTAAATGGAATAAAATAAATATGTTTTCTATTTAATAATTTTCCTATATTTTCTGCACTTCCGTGAAAGTCCATCATTTGTAGAAATTCCAATTACTAAAGGATTTTCATTTCTTAAATGTGATTTTGCAGCCATAAGCACTGGTGTGTCTGTTATTCCATTTGCCATTTTTCCCATAGTATTTCCGAGAACATGGTACTATTACCATAATATCTGTTAAATGCTTAGGTCCTATTGGTTCAGCCCCTTCTATTGTATGAATAATTTTCTTTCCTGTAATGGTCTCTATTTTTTCTATAAAGTCTTTTGCTTTTCCAAATTTACTATCTATATTATAGCTATTAAAAGACATAATTGGTAGCACCTCTGCCCCTTCTTCTATTAGCCTTGAAATCTGTGGAATTGTTTTTTCAAATGTACAAAAAGAACCTGTTAAAGCAAATCCTACTTTTTTTCCAACTAGTAACATATTACAAGCCCTCCTCTCTAATGTGTATCCATATATTATATGTTTTTATGTTAACAGAGGTGAGGGCTTATTTTTCAGTGTACTTTATTTGTAATTATTTGCTGGACTATAACAAATATATTTAACTAATAATCATTTATACTTAATTCTGGATAATTTAACTTTAAGTTAGTTCCAAAAAAAGTATCAAATGGTTCATGGTCATAATTAAATACATTTTGACCTTTTAAATAATATTTATAATATGTATCTCTAGGAATATATCCACCTTCTCCAATTATAATTGGATCATCCCATGTACAATCAACTCCATACCAGTTATTATTTAATTCTACATAGTTCCAAGCATGATTTTCTGTACCATTTTCTGATGTAGCTTTTCCTTGAATAATTATACAATTAATATTTAACTCATCTACCAAATATTTAAATGCTTTTGCATAGCCTCCGCATGTTACTTCTCTTTCTACAAAAGCTCCATAAATACTATTTCTATTTGTTTTACTTAATGTTTCGTCATATTTTACATTGTTTACTAACCAATCGTGAATATATAAAATTTTATCATTATTGTTATTTAATTTGTCTATTTCGTTTTTGATTTCTTGTACAGTTTTTTGAATTTCATTTTGAGCTTGTTCTATATCTTGCTCGCTATTAAAACCATCTATTAAGTAATTGCTGTATTCTTCACTATTTTTTAAATAAAAGCTGTAATTTCCAAATATATCTCTTTCATAAAATAAAACTAATTTTGATCCATCTAAATAAAATATGTCAGGATTATCATATTCAAATGCATTCATTGCTATTGAAAATATAGCCTCCATGCTGCTGTCTGTTCCATTTTCTAAAACCTCTGATATTTCGTTTGGTAAATTTATAGTTTCACTTTTTTTTAGGTTTTCTTTTTGATTATCTAAGCTATCATATATAAGTTTTGAATAACTATCTATTTGATTATAGTAAAATTTATTAATATCTTGTTGGTTATTTTCCTCTTGTATCGGCTGTGTAGTAGGCTCTATTTCTAATATTTTTGATTCTTCTGTATTTTCTGAAATTGTAATTGGTTTAATTTCTTCTACCCTTTTGCTAACATCCGCATACTCTATTGCTGTTTCAGTTGTTTCATAATCTTTATACACATACAAAAAAAACAAAGAAAATAGTACGACAAATAATATAATAATAGTACTTAATATAAATTTTATAAATTTAGAACTACTCATATTATTCACCACCTTAATCTTTTGACTGTATTATTATTAGTATTCCTTCTTCTAATTTTATAGTAGCTTTATCTTCTATTTGCTCGTTGCTAACTCCTATGCTCTCACCTATTCTCATGGTAGCATTATTTAATGCATATTTAAATCCCTTTAATGTTACTCCTGTTACTTTTGTTGTAAGGGGGATTAAAGAAATATACGGATATTCCTCTTCTTTTTTTATTGTAAGATTTTTGTTTGTTAAAGCAATCTTATTGTTTTGGTTTAAAATTGTACAGGTTATGTTTTTTTCTATAGCTTCTTTTAATATATTTATATTTGCTAAAGTATGATCTAACCTGCTTCCTATTGCACCAATTATAGTTATGTCTGTACTTTTTAATTCTATAGCTAACTTTAATGCCATATGTGTATCTGTATAATCTTTTTCTGGATTAAGTTTTTTTATAACTATATTTTTATTATTGATATATTTATCTAATATTTGTAAGTTTATAGAATCAAAATCCCCTATTATATAACCTGGAGTTATATTACATTTATCTAGTATTTCTAGTCCTCTATCAGATGCTATAATTATATCAAACTTTTTTTTCGTAATTATTTTGTATAAAAAATCTTTTTCTATATTTCCGCCTGATACTATTAAGGTTTTTTTCATTTTTGCTATACTCTCCTTATTTATATTATATATTAAGATTTTATTAAAAACAATGCTTTTTTACGTATAATGATGTATAATCGTAGTACTTTAGGTAGGTGATTATTGTGAAAAAGGTTATATTAAAAATTATTCTGTGGTTATTTATATTATTATTTATAATTTTCGCTATATTTTTGGGCTTAGGATATATAAAATATAAAGAAGCTATTGATAATAAAAGTTTAGCTTCTGCAATATCTGAAATTAGAGAAAATGAAAACTATGTTAAAATAGAAGAAGTATCCGAAGATTACAAAAATGCTGTAGTAGCTATAGAAGACCATAGATTTTACTCACATAACGGAATTGATGTTATATCAATTCTACGTTCAACCTATGTAAATTTAATAAGCAAATCTCTCGATTATGGTGCAAGTACAATTACACAACAAGTAGCAAGAAATATATATTTTACACAAGAAAAGTCTCCTATTAGAAAAATTGCAGAAATTATTGTTGCATTTGATTTAGAAAAAAATTATTCTAAAGACGAAATTTTAGAATTATATATAAATATTATTTACTTTGGTAATGGTTATTATGGAATAAAAGATGCGGCGGAAGGATATTTTAATAAATCTCCTGATGAATTAACTTTCGAAGAAGCTACATATCTTGCAGGCCTTCCTAATGCTCCAAGTGTTTATTCCGAAGATGACGAACTTGGCGAAGAACGAAGGCTACAAGTCGTAAATGCTATGAATAAATATATGAAATAAATTGAAATTTGCAGAACAGGGCACAAGGGGTCTGACCCCTTTTTCCCTGTTCTGCAAATTTCAATTTACCTTACTACCTTACTAATTCCATTGTTTCTTCTGCTATTTCTAATTCTTCGTTTGTTGGGATTACATACATTTTTATTTTAGAATCTGGTGTACTAATAATTCCTTCATACATTTCATCTTTATTATGAGAATTATCAAATTTAATTCCTAATTCTTCTAACCCTTCTACGCATTTTGATAATACATCTGGGTTATGTTCCCCTATACCTCCTTCAAATATTATTGCATCTACATGTCCTAATACTGCCATATATGATCCAATATATTTTTTTACTCTATATGTAAACATGTCTACTGCAAGTTTTGCTTTTTCATTTCCTTTTTCGATTAATCCTTTTAAATCTCTTATGTCTCCTGTTATTCCAGAAATTCCAAGTAATCCAGATTTTTTATTTAATATTGTCATCATTTCGTCTATATTAATATTCTCTTTTTTCATAACAAACTCTAAAACAGCAGGATCTAGATCTCCTGACCTTGTTCCCATAACTAGTCCTTCTAAAGGTGTTAATCCCATTGATGTATCAACACACTTTCCATTTTTTACTGCTGCTATACTTGCACCATTTCCTAAATGGCAAGATATTATATTTATATCCTCTTTGTTCTTTCCTAATACTTTTGCAGCTTGTTTTGTTATATATTTATGTGATGTTCCATGTGCTCCATATCTTTTTATTCCATATTTCTCATAATATTTATATGGAATAGCATATATTGCTGCCTTGTCTGGTATTGTAGTATGGAAAGATGTATCAAATACTAATACTTGTGGAATATTTGGCATTATTTTTGTACATGCTTCTATTCCCTGTATGTGTGCTGGATTATGTAGTGGTGCGTATTCTATAGCTTTGGTATATTCTTCCATTACTTTATCTGTAACTAAAACAGATTCAGTAAATTTAGGTCCACCATTTACTATTCTATGTCCTATTCCATTAATTTCTGATAAATCCTTAATTGCTCCTATTTTTTCATCTAATAAATATTTTACCACTTCTTCAAATGCTACTGTATGATTTGGTAAATCTAATTCTTTTCTAAATTTTTCTCCGTTTTTATTTTTATACTCTACAAAAGGGCTTTCTATTCCTTTTACACCTATTCTGTCACATTTTCCTGATGCTAATACTTCATCATTATCCATTTCAATTAATTGATATTTTAATGATGAACTACCACAGTTTACTACTAATATTTTCATATCATTACCTCTTTCATTAATTTTATTTTCTCGGACGGCAGATTGCCCTCCCTACATATTAACAACGTAATGCGTAGCTTTTCATTAATTTTGTTGGGCTTGAACGCACGTAATAGCTACAACTCCAACAATATCCTCTGCCTTACATCCTCTTGATAAGTCGTTTACTGGCTTTGCCATTCCTTGACATATTGGTCCATAGGCTTCTGCTTTTGCTAAGCGCTCTACTAATTTATATCCTATATTTCCGGCTTGCAGGTCTGGGAATATCATTGTATTTGCTTTTCCTGCTACATTACTTCCTGGTGCTTTAGATTTTGCAATTTCTGGCACTATTGCTGCATCAAATTGCATTTCTCCATCGGCAGCTAAATCAGGTGCTTTCTCTTTTACTAGATTAGTTGCATTTCTTACTTTATCTACTTCTTCTGCTTTTGCACTTCCATATGTAGAATATGAAAGCATTGCAATTTTTGGTTCTTTACCTATTATTTGTTTAAAACTTTTTGCTGTAGAAATTGCAATTTCAGATAATTCCTCTGCATTTGGATTTTGGTTTAATCCACAATCTGAAAATACAAATACTCCGTTTTCTCCATATTCACAATTAGGCACATCTATTACAACAAACGTTGAAACAAGTTTTGTTCCAGGTGCTGTTTTTAAAATTTGCAATGCTGGTCTTAATGTATCTGCTGTTGAGTGTGCTGCTCCTGAAACTAATCCATCTGCTTTTTCTGTTTTAACCATCATCATTCCAAAAAATACTGGATCTAATATTAATTCTTTTGCTTTTTCTATTGTCATTCCTTTATGTTTTCTCAACTCGTAAAATGTATTTACATATTCTTCATAATTATCGGAACTCTTTGGTTCAATTATCTCAGCTTTAGAAATATCAAGCTTATTTTCTTTTGCTATATTCAAAACTTCTTGTTTATTTCCAATTAAAACTATTTTACAAAATTCATTTTTAGAAATTATATCTACTGCTTTAAGAGTTCTTATATCTGTTGCTTCTGGTAATACAATAGTTTTAATTTCTTCTTTTGCTCTTTTAATTATATCGTCTATAAATGCCATTATAAACTCCTCCTTACTTAAACATACTTAACTATTATATAAAGAAAAAAAGAAAAGTACAAGTTTTTTTAAAAAAATTGTAATTTGTTATTGTGAGGTGTGAGGTGCGAAGTGTGAGGTGTGCTTTTTAGGGCTAGTCTACGTAAGGCTTACCCTAATTTCACACTTCCCACATCACACTTCTCACTTCCCATTCAAATTACAATTTTTCTTAATATTAACGTACAATTCAGTTTTGTATATTGATTTTATTTGCTATTGCTTGTATAATATTTAAAAATGCGAGTATGCTGGAATTGGCAGACAGGCACGTTTGAGGGGCGTGTGTGCATAGCACGTATGGGTTCAAGTCCCATTACTCGCACCATTTTGTAAGAGGTTAATATGGTTTTACAATATGTTGTAAGTGACTTGTCTAACTATAAAAATATTAGGCAAGTCTTAAAAAATGAATTTAATATTTCTAATAGATTAATTACAAAACTAAAAAAAAATGGATTCATTTTATTAAATGGTAATAAAACTTATTTGGATAAATTGATTAGTTTAGGAGATGTTGTTACATGCGTTTTAGATTTTAATGAGGTTTCTGAGAACATTGTTCCTGTAAAAATGGATTTAGATATTATTTACGAAGATGATTCCTTTTTAGTAATAAATAAAAAACCTGGAATTCCTGTACATCCATCCATTTTACATTATTCAAATAGTTTAACAAATGGAGTTAAGTTTTATTTTGATTCTATTGGTTTAAAAAGAAAAATAAGACCTGTTAACAGATTAGATAGAGATACAACTGGACTAGTGATATTTGCCAAAAACGAATATATACAAGAGTGTTTGATAAATCAAATGAAAAGACACACTTTTTATAAAGAATATATAGCAATATTAGAAGGAATATTAGATAAACCTAAAGGAACAATTAATGCGCCAATTGCAAGAAAAACTGGTAGTATTATAGAAAGGTGCATAGATACCAATGGAGAAAATGCAATTTCACACTATGAGGTTATTGATACTGATTTAAAAAATAACTTGTCAATAGTAAAATTTATTTTAGAAACTGGAAGAACTCATCAAATTAGAGTTCATTCAAAATTTATTGGTCATTCTATTTTAGGAGATACATTATATGGAAATGCTTCTAAATTAATTTCTAGGCAAGCTCTTCATTGCTTAAAAATGTCTTTTTTTCATCCTATAACAAATAAAAAACTTAATTTGCTTGCACCTATTCCTAATGATTTTAAAAAAACAAAAATTAACAAACCCTAATAAATTTAAATGTACTTTAAAATATTAGGGTCTATTAATTTTATTTTTTATTTAAAGTAAATCTATAAGCCGGGTTCTGTCTTAAACAGTCATTTATCTAGGATATATATTACTATATACCTCAAGCCACCAATTTAAGAAGATGACGAGCAGTCTTAGCCTTCTTATGTTTAGGTGTTGCTCCAGATGGGGTTTACATTGACCAAATATGTCACCATATTTGCGGTAAGCTCTTACCTCACCTTTTCACCCTTACCGTGCTAGAAATTAGATATTAAAAATTAGATTTTAGAAACTATTGTAGTCTCTAACTTCTAATATCTAACTTCTAGCACGGCGGTTATTTTCTGTTGCACTTTCCTTAAGGTTACCCTTACTGGACGTTATCCAGCATCATTGCTCTATGGAGCCCGGACTTTCCTCATGTAGAACCTTGCGGTGTCTACACGCGACTGTTCGGTTTACTCTATTATTATTTTAATATTGTTTTACTTAAAAGTCAAATAAATTTTATTCGGTTGTTTCTTCTGAAGATACCTTTACAAATCTAAATACTACATCTCCATAAGTATTTAAAAAGTCTTCATATGTGATCTTCCCTTCAATTTCAGTTTCTGTTAAGATTTCATTTCCTTCATTATCAAAAACTCCAAATTGAAATTTATCTCCCTCTGTTACTCCTGCTATAAGAAATTGTACATTTTCCTCTGGTTTGCTAGAAAAGCGTTCGTCATCTGAATCTATTATAAATCTTATTTGATCACCCATATTTAAAGCATACTCACTATTATTAGATAAATCCTCTCCTATCACATCCCAAACATTATTTAAATTAAATTCTATAAGCGAATCTCCTCCTGAATTCCAAGCTCCTAAACTATTTAATGTAAATGAATATACTACTCCTTCTTCTGATCCAATTATTATTCTATCATTTGTTATTGTATAGGTATATGTTCCACTGTTTCCTGTAACTGTAAATTCCACACTATCTACTATATCTTCTTCTGTTGATGGATTTACTATGCTTACAGTATTTCCTTGTCCTTCTAGAAGGTTCTTTGCTGATGAATATGTCTCTTTAGCTAAAATATCTCCATTATCTCCTAAATTCATTGAACTTACTATTTGGTCATATATTACCTGTTCTTCTTTTTTTGTAACTGCTGTTCTTGCTTTACTAAATAACCCTCCATTTAATGCTACATTTACTGTTACTCCTACCAATATTAGCATTACAATTATTGTTATTATTAAAGCTATTAGGGTTATTCCGTTGTTTTTTTGTATGGGCGCAATTGGGTCATTCTCACGGGTATTCCTAACCGATAACGCCCCTACAGGATTTGATATTATTTTATTTTTTAATTTTGTTTTTTGCATTTGTTTTTCTCCTCTCCTTCTTTTGTATTATTGATTTGTTTTATTATTTATGTATATTATAAATTATACATTTTTACAAGTCAATATTCTTATTTGTTTTTCGAGGAGATTTTTTGTTGTGATTTATTAAATAAAATAATTAATATTAAATTCTACAGTGTATTTATACTTTCCATTAAATTCTTGTATTTTACATAGAAGAGCTTTTTGTCTTTATATTGAAGTGAATTTTGTAATTCCTTTATTAATACGTATGTTCTATTTACTTTATACTCTTTATCTCTTATATATTCTACATCATTAACGATATTTTTAAATGTGTTTTCTGCGTCTGATATATTTATTTGTATTTCGTCCCATTTGTCTTGTTCTACAAGTGAATATGCATTTATTAAATATGATTTTACTTGTTTTATATTTTGTATACTATTCGATACTGCTAGAGCAGATTCATATTTTGGTATATATGAATATAGTTTTGATACATTTATTAAAGAATCTGTTTTATTTTCATCTTTTATACTTAAGATACTATCATCTAAAGCAGAACTAAATCCTAATATGTCATCATTATTCACATTAAAATTTGTTAAATCAATTAATATTACTCCCCATGTATCATTTATAATTTCAATTTCACTTTTAATAGTTTTCCAGTCTATATCACTTTCATCTTCTTCTAATGTTGATTTTACTTCCATTTGAGTTGTAGTTATACTAGAAGTGTTTTCATTACTGCTTCCAGTTTGTGTTTGACTATTTGATTCTTTTGATTCCTCTTCAGAAGTTTTTGATTGTTCTGAATCACTACTTTTTTCTGTACTTTCCTCTTTTAAAGTAAGTGAATAATTTTGAAGTGATATATTATTTAACTTATTTAAAATACCAACAATTTGAGTATCTAAATAATCTAGTTCTTGAATTACTTTTTCTCTATTATCTTCATTTGAATTATTTGTATTATCTGAGCAGCCAGTTAAAAGTATAATAACTGCTATTGATAAAAGCAAAATAGGATATATTATTCTATTTTTTTTCATTATATTATCACCAAAATTTATTATTTCCAGTTTTTTAGCATTTATTCTTTTTGAATAAGTTACAAAATAAAAGTAATAATATAATTAAAGGAGTATTTGTCGTGAGCGTAATCGTTAGCTTGTACAGTAAAAATAAAAATGAAATTGCAAATTTTTTAAAAAGCTTTGATAAATCTAATATAATTTCAGAAGATATTTTGGAATGGAAAAAAGAATATAAAAACCCAATTGAAATTGCTGATATTATTGGGGTTTTTGCAGATAATAACGAAAAATACAATATTAATATGTGGATTAGTTTAGATAAAGATTTTTTTATAAATGTAACAGATTATAATGTAAATCAAATAATAAGATACCTATTTGAAAGGTATCCTTATTAAAATTCTTCGCTATTTTTTTCCTCTAACTCTTTTTTTACTATTTCGGCTTCTTTTTTATTTTCTGGAGAAATTTCCGCTTCTTCTAATTTTTCTTCTGCTTTTTCAAAAACTGTTTTTTCTTCTATTTGTTTTTCTCCGCATTTAGAGCAAAAAATTGCATCTGATTCTATTTCAGCAAAACATTTTTTACATAATTTTTTATGATTTAATACTAATATTTCTTTTCTTGCTTTTTCTATTTCTTTAGTTAAGTTGTCTATATTAGTACATTCTTTACTTATAAAGTCTTTTATATTAATTTCTTCTTCTCTAACATGTTTTTCATAAACCTTTTTACCTAATTGTTCATATAATTCTTTAATTTTTGTTTTATTTTCAGTAATTTGCATTCTTAACTTTGCTTCTCTTGCTATTTTATTAGTGGTTTCTGTTGTTTTCTTGCCTAAATTTTTAAAAAATCCCATATACAATTTCCTCCCTTTAAAAATCGAAGATTTTTTATTATTCACTGTTTCTTGATCAGGCAAACAGTGTAGTCTACTCCACATTAAACATCTTATATTTTTACCATTTTTTAATAAAATATTCTAATCTTCTTGTTTTTTCTCTCTTGTCATTAAGTTAAAGAGTGCATCTCTTGGGCTTAAATTATTATATAAAATATCGTAAATACTGTTAACTATTGGCATTTCTACATTATATTTTTTTGCAAGTTCATATGCAATTTCTATATTATCAATTGCTTCTATTGTCATTCCTATTTCTTCTTTTGCTTCTTCTATAGTTTTTCCTTGACCAATTAATATCCCAGCTCTCCTATTTCTGCTATGATTACTTAAACAAGTTACTATTAAATCTCCTAGTCCTGTTAATCCATATATTGTTTTTTGTTGTCCTCCCATTTTTATAGTTAATTTTGCCATTTCTGAAAGTCCTCTAGTTAAAAGAGCTGCAAAAGTATTGTCTCCTAATTTTAGACCTGTAATCACACCTGCACAAAAAGCAATTATATTCTTTAAAGCTCCGACCTAATTCTGCTCCTTTTATATCATTTGATGTATATATTCTTAAAACTTCATTCATAAATATATCTTGAACACTATCTAAAACCTCTTGATGTTTAGAAGCTATTACCAAGGCTGTCGGAATTCCCATTGATACTTCTTCTGCATGACTTGGCCCAGATAATCCGCCTATTTTTGAATTTGGTAATTCTTCTTCAACTACTTCATTTAATGTGTATAGTGTTTCTTTTTCAAAACCTTTTGAGCATATTATAATTTGTTGATCTGTAACATATTTTTTAAATTTAGAAACTGTTTCTCTTACAGCTTTTGAAGGTGTTACTATTAAAATCATTTCTGTTCCTAATATAGCCTCTTCAAAATTTGTTGTACAATTTATATTAGTAGGTATATATGCATTAGGTAAAAATTTACATTTTCTTTTATTATTAATCATATCCGCTTCTTCTTGTTTATATGACCACATTTTTATATTATTTCCTAGTTTTGCTAAATGGATTCCTAATGCTACTCCCCAGCTTCCGCTTCCTATTATAGATATATTTTTCTTCATTTGTTTACTCCTTTTGGTTATATACAAATTGTAATTTGAATGATTAAATTGGTTCTTTATTGTGTAGGGGCTGGCGTCCTCGATAGCCCGATAATCATTAATTCAACACGGGTCGCCGGGGACGTCGACCCCTACAACGTTTGCAATAAATTTTGTGTTTTTCGGACGGCAGATTGCCGTCCCTACATTTTTAAATTCTAATCTCCATCCTCTAACCTCTAATCTCTAGACAACAAATTACAATTTATTTCTTAAAACTTAATTTATTTTCTGTTCCATTTTTTATTCTTTTTAAATTTTCTCTATGATTGAAAATTACTAGTAAAGCAATAAGTATGCTAATTACATTAGCCGCAAAGTTAATTTCTCCCATAAATATTGTAAGTATTGGATAAAGTACTGCTGACAAAATTGAACCAACTGATACCATTTTTGTAAAAGCAATTATTATTAAAGCAAATATTAAGCAAATTAGTCCAATTTTCCAATTTAAAGTTATTAAAACTCCTAGTGCTGTTGCAACTCCTTTTCCACCTCTAAATTCAAAAAATATTGGGAATGTATGTCCAAGTATTGCAAAAAATCC
>CALXNI010000124.1 GCA_944389715.1 uncultured Clostridia bacterium
AGACTTTTTTTATTTTTGTTATTCAATTAAGGAAAAATACTAAATTTAGTCCGTCCGAAAAAGGAAAAAAGGAGGAAATGAATATGTGCGAAAAATGTAATCATAACTTAGAAGGGAAGTATGAGCCAAAAAGTTTTGAAGAGGAAATTTATAAAAATTGGGAGGATAAAAGATATTTTAAACCAAACATGGATAAGACAAAAGAGAGTTACTGCATAATGATGCCTCCCCCAAATGTAACTGGAAAACTTCATATGGGGCATGCCTTAGATGGAACACTTCAAGACATATTGATTAGATATAAAAGAATGCAAGGATACAATACTTTGTGGCTTCCAGGAACAGACCACTCTGCAATTTCAACAGAAGTAAAGATTATAGAAAAATTAAAAGAAGAAGGAATAGACAAACAAGATTTAGGAAGAGAAAAGTTTTTAGAAAGAGCATGGCAATGGACCGAGGAATATGGTGGAGCAATAGTAAACCAACAAAAAAGATTAGGTTGTAGTGCAGACTGGGACCGTTCAAGATTTACTATGGACAAGGGCCTTTCTAAAGCAGTACTGACAGTATTTAAAAGGTTGTATGATAAGGGACTAATTTATAAAGGAAAAAGAATGATAAATTGGTGCCCATGCTGTAATACATCAATTTCAGATGCAGAAGTAGAATATGAAGAAGAGCCTACACATTTATGGCATATTAAATATAAAGTTGTAGGAGAAGATAGGTACCTTACAGTTGCAACAACAAGACCAGAAACAATGCTTGGAGACACTGCTGTTGCAGTGCATCCAGATGATGACAGATATAAAGATTTGGTAGGTAAAAAGTGTATTCTGCCAATTATGAACAAAGAAATTCCAATAATAGCAGATGAATTTGTAGATATGGAATTTGGTACTGGCTGCGTTAAGATTACCCCAGCACATGATCCAAATGATTATCAAGCAGGGCTTACACATAATTTAGAAATAATAGAGGTATTTGATGAAAACTTTAAAATGAATGATTTAGTTCCAGAATATAAGGGACTAGATATGTACGAAGCAAGAGAGCGCATTGTAGAAAAATTAAAAGAATTAGGAAATTTAGTTAAAATAGAAGCTTATACACATAATGTAGGAAAACATGATAGATGTAAAGCAACAGTAGAACCAAAAATATCAGATCAATGGTTTGTATCTATGAAAGAACTTGCAAAACCTGCAATTGATGCAGTAAAAGAAGGAAAAACAAGATTTGTACCACAAAAATTTGAAAAAACATATTTTAATTGGCTTAATAATATACAAGATTGGTGTATTTCAAGACAGATATGGTGGGGACACCAAATACCAGCATATTATTGCGATAAATGCGGACATATAAATGTAGATATAGGAAAACCAAATAAGTGCGAAAAATGTGGAGCAACTAGTCTTACTCAAGATCCAGACACATTAGATACATGGTTTAGCTCAGCATTGTGGCCATTTTCAACACTTGGCTGGCCAGAAAACACAGAAGATTTAAAAACATTTTATCCTACAAATACGTTAGTTACAGGATATGATATTATAACTTTTTGGGTCGTAAGAATGATGTTTTCAGCTTTAGAACAAACTGGAGAAGTACCATTTAAAGATGTATTTATACATGGAATTGTAAGAGATAGCCAAGGAAGAAAAATGTCTAAATCTTTAGGGAATGGAATAGATCCATTAGAGATAATAGATAAGTATTCTTCAGACGCTTTAAGATTTTCTCTAATATCTGGTACATCTGCGGGAAATGATATGAGATTTATGCCAGAAAAATTAGAAGCAGCATCAAATTTTGCAAACAAAGTATGGAATGCAGCAAAATTTGTACTTATGAATTTAGATGTAGGGGTCGCTGCCCACAGCGACCCGAAAGAATTAATGGTAGAAGATAAATGGATTTTATCAAAACTAAATACATTAATTACAGAAGTAAAAGTAAATATGGATAACTATGATTTGGGTGTAGCATTAGATAAAATATATGGATTTATTTGGAATGAATTTTGTGATTGGTATATAGAAATGGTAAAACCAAGATTGTATAACAAAGAAAATAAATCTAGAAAAACTGCACAATATGTTTTAAATAAAGTGTTAGGAGAATCATTAAAACTATTACACCCATTTATGCCTTTTGTAACAGAAAAGATATATAAAGAGCTTTACAATAATGATGAAAGCATAATGATTGCAAACTATCCTGAATATAACAAAGAATTAGAATTTAAAGAAGAGGAATCTGCAATAGAAGAATTAAAAGAAGTAATTACAGGAATAAGAAATGCAAGAGCAACAATGAATGTACATCCGTCTAAAAAATCTAAATTAATTTTTGTTACTAAAAAATATGGAGAAACCATAAAAGAATCAGAAGAATTCTTAAAAAAATTAGGATTTAGTGAAGATATACAAATACAAGATAACAAAGAAAACATACCACAAAATGCTGTAAACATTGTTTCTTCTAATATAGAAGTATTTATACCATTTGAAGACTTGGTTGATATAAAAGAAGAAATAGAAAGATTAGAAAAAGAAAAATCAAAAATATTAGTAGAAAAAGAAAAAACAGATAAAATGTTATCAAACCCAGGATTTATTGCAAAAGCACCAGCCACAAAGGTTGAAGAAGAAAAACAAAAACAAGCTAAATTCAATGAAATGATTGCATCCATAGAAGAAAGAATTAATAATTTAAAATAAAATTTGCATATTATGTAAAATAGTGATAAAATATATTTATACACTTATGTGTAAATATATTTAAAGGAGCAGATAAGAATGTTTGATATCATCAAACGGGAAGTCAAGAATGGAAACACAGATTATTGGTTGAAGAACGGAACCTTCAATGAACTTCTTAAGGAGGCAGTGGTGGTTCGGATAACCAAAGATGGATTTCTGGAATTGTGCTTCGTAAATGGTATTATTGGGGTGTCTTTGGCATCAAAGGTAGTATTGAACACCCAAAATGGTTCGTTGGAGCAGAGCTATGCTAAGCTTGCATACCTTGGGGACTACAAAGCTCAGGATGACATTCCCGATAGGAAAAAACGCTGTAAAATCCTTTAAACGGTTAGGGGAGATAAGGAAACTTATTCTCTCCTTTCCTTTTGTTTTCTAAAAATTGTTTTGTAATATTTTTAACCCATTGGCATAAATTTAAACATGAGGTGAGTTTTATGGTTAAAATATCTGAAAATTTAGGAGAGAGCGGAAACAACATAAAAAAAATAATAAAAGGAAGTGTAATATCAATTGGAATAACGCTTGTTGCATTATTAATATTTGCAAGTTTACTAACTTATACTAGCATTTCAGAAAGTACCATTCCCACAGTTACAATAGTTATAACAATAATTAGTATATTAATAGGAAGTAGCTTGTGTATGTCAACAGTAAAAAGGAACGGTATAGTAAATGGAGCAATTATAGGATTAATATACATAATAGTAATATATTTATTATCAAGCTTTATAGAAGGAGATTTTACATTAAAAACATATTCTATAATAATGATAATTGGTAGTGTGCTTGCAGGAGCTCTAGGTGGAATAATAGGGGTAAATAAAAAATAAAATTATAATTTAAAATCTTGATATTATTTAAAATTTGATATAAAATGGAATAAATTACAAAAGCGGAGGTGTTAAATGATTACTTTAGAAGATGTCAAAAAAAATCCTGAGGTACAAGAATTAGTAATAGGAGCACAAAAACAATTAGATGCATTAGGGTACACAGAACATTCTGTAAGACATGTTAGCATAGTATCAAATAGAGCAGGAAAAATATTAGATACTCTAGGGTATGATAAACATAGAGTTGAACTTGCAAAAATAGCCGGGTATTTACATGATATAGGAAATGGAATAAATAGAGTAGATCATGCGCATACAGGTGCAATACTTGCCTATAATATTCTAAAAGATATGGGAATGGATGTTAAAGATAGAACAGAAATAATGTCTGCAATAGGAAATCATGATGAAAAAACTGGTACAGCTGTTAGTGATATTTCAGCTGCATTAATACTTGCGGACAAGTCTGATGTGCATAGAGATAGAGTAGTAAATAAAAATATGGCAACATTTGATATACATGACAGAGTAAATTATGCAGTAACAAATGCAGAATTAATAATAGATAATAAAGAAAGAAAAGTAATATTAGATCTAAGTATAGACAACCATATTTGTCCAGTTTTAGATTATTTTGAAATATTTATGGAGAGAACAATGATGAGCAAATATGCTGCAAAATATCTAGAAATTTGGTTTGAATTAATTATAAATGACACAAAATTATTATAGGAGGAATTAAAAGTGAAATCATACAAGGTAATTACAATAATATCAATTATATTGCTAATTGCAGTAATAGTTGCTGCATCATTTTTTGGAATCTACAGGAAAAATGAATATTCAGTAAAAGATATAGTACCAGATTATTTGTTTGGGGTTGAATTTTCAAATAGCAGAGTTTTAAATATGGAGGTAGATGATAGTATAGAATCTACAACCATATATGATAAAGACGGTAATGAAGTAACAGAGCAAGAAGAAGGAGTAGAATATACAGAAGAAAATGGTTATACAACTGTCGAAAATAAAGTAAATAGCGAAGATAAACTTACAAAAGAAAATTACGAAAAAACCAAAGAAATATTAGTAAACAGATTAATTAGTCTAGGTGCAGAAGAATACACAATAAAACAAGATACAAACAGTGGGAAAATACAAATAAGAATGACTGAAAATGCAAATACAGATATAATCATTGAGGACCTAAATAAAAAGGGAACATTTGAAATAAGAGATAGCGAAACTGATGAGATTTTATTAGATACAAGCAATGTGGAAAGTGTTAGCGTAGCATCAGGACAGAGCGATACAGAAATAGGGATATATTTGCAAATAAAACTTAATAAAGATGGAAAACAAAAATTAGAAGAGATAAGCAAAACTTATGTTGAAACAACTACAGAAACTACCGATGAAAATGGAGAAACCAGCGAAGAAACAACAACTAAAGAAGTAGATATTTTATTTGATGGTGAACAATATAGTACTACTTATTTTGGAGAGCCAATGACAACAGGAGTTTTAGATATAAGGATAGGAACAAGTAGTAACGAGGAAACCTTGCAAGAATATGTTACGCAAGCTAGTAGAATGGCAATTATTCTAAACACTGGAGAATTACCTATAGTATATGAAACAACAAGTTACACAGAAAGTGCTAACATTACAGATACACAGATTTATATAGCAATGTGCATAGGTATTGCAATTGTATGTATAATGTTTATATATTTAATAATTAAATTAAAATCAAAAGGAATACTAGCATTTATTCTACAAATTGGTTATATAGGATTATTGTTTTTAGTTTTAAGATATACAAATATAAAGATTACATTAGAAGGAGTTGTTGGAATACTAACATCTATAATTATAAATTATATTTATATATATAAAATTTTTAATAATTTAGGAGCAGATTTTATAAAAGAAACAACATTAAAAATTTCTATTAAATTGATTCCGATATATATAATAGCAGTTGTATTTACATTTAATAGTATATCTAATATATCAAGTTTAGGAATGACTTTAGTTTGGGGAGTTATAATAATGTATTTATACAATTTAACTTTAACACAAATTGTAGCAAAAACAATTCAAGATAAGTAATTTAGGGAGGAACAATGATGTTGAAAAACAAAAAAATATTAGCAATATTAATAGTGCTATTAATTATAATTATAGCAGGCCTTACAGTAATGTTTGTAAAAGGAATGAACTACGGGTTAAATTATGGAGAGAACACAACAATTAGGATAAATATAGATGCAAGTATAGAAAAAAATGATATAAAAAACATTGTAACAGAAGTGTTTGGAAAAGCTAATAATATAAAAACAGTAAATAATTTAGATAATAATATATTAATAACAGCAAAAACATCTTCAGAAGAACAGCTAAATAGCTTAGTATCAAAAATTAACGAAAAATACGGATTAGAAATGACAACAAGTGACTTAAACGTGTCATATAATCCTAAAATAGATATAATAGATTTAATAAATCCTTATATAATGCCAGTGGTTCTTACTTCATTATTAATATTAGTATATTTTATGTTTAAATATAAAAAACTAGGTATATTAAAAGTTACAATTTGTACATTAATTTCTATAATAGGAGCACAAATATTATATCTTAGTGTATACTCATGCACAAGATTACCAATAAATGAATTTACTATGCCAATTTCTATGATGCTATTTATAATATCAATAATAATATTAACAGAGTTCTTTGAAAAGAGGACAGAAAGTACAAAAAAGGAACAAAAATAGATATATTATCATATAATATAATAATTAAAAACTCCATTTATTAGTGTAATGGAGTTTTTATTATTAAATTAAGGTGATATAGTATGAACATATTAAATTTATTAAAAAAAATTAAAAATTATAATAGAGAAGCTAATGATATATACCTTGAAGAAGTTAATGAAATAATAAGAGCAAATCCTAATTCGATACTTTTAGATGTAAGAAGTCCCCAAGAATACAAAGAAGGGCATCTAATAGGTTCGACCAATATTCCAATCTATGAATTAGAAAGCAAAATTATAAATGATAACAACAATAAATTACAAAAAAAAGAAAATATTATAATAGTATATTGTCAAACAGGAACAAGGAGTAAAAAAGCAATAAAAATCTTACAAAAATATGGGTTTAATAATTTATATCATTTAAAAAACGGTTTAGATGGAATATAAAAGCGTAAAAAAATTCAGCTTTCACATAAAAAGCTGAATTTTTTAATTTATTTTAAATTATTATAAGAATTATTATTAATTCCATCTATTTTGTTGTTTTGAATAAATCTATTTAAATTATTAAAAGTTACTCCACTTGCAATAGAAAGGTCTTGAATAGAATCAAAAGTATTATTTTCATCTAATATATTATTTAATTTTGCTATATCTAATTTATCCCTTGTTTCGCAATTACAGCAAACATCATTCTTTGATATAAAAAAACAACCACAACGTACACATTTTTTAAATTCCATAATTAAACCTCCTATTTTCTAAAATATTTTATCACAAAAAATAAAAAAAGCAAATAAAAAAAGAAAAAATAATTTAAAATAGGGAAAAAGGGGTCTGACCCCTTTTTCCCTATTTTAAATTCACAAAACTGCGAAAAAAATCATAATATATATAAAATACATATGGAGGTAAAAATTATGAACATTTTATTAATATTTTTCGCACTACCAATTGCAGTTATTATAATATCAGCAATATTGCAAAAAGTTTTAAGAAGCCCTATTGCAGTTGCAGCACTTATTTTTGCAATATTTTTAGTTGTTACATTTGCTATAGGCAATACAATACTACTAATTGCAACACTTGTATATACAATACTCGCTTTTATAACAGCAGTAATAGTAAAATTTATTTGTGAATTTAAAGATAATTGTGGATGCCTAAATAATTTTTGTGATAGAAATAATAATGGAGTTGGAGTAAGTGCTATTAATACAGATACAATTAATGCAAATAGAATAAATAGCAATGCAATAAATGCAGATGCAATCAATACTAATGCAGTAAATACAAATAATATAAACAGTAATACAATAAGAACTGATACAATAAATACAAACACTATAAATACTAATTCAATAAACACGGGTTCAAATAATAATTCATGTTGTTGTAGATGCAATAGATTTAGAAGATAAATTGTAATTTGTATTATTAAATTTATTTTAAAATCTGTAGGGGTCGCACCCCTGGGCGACCCTTAAATATTGATATGCGGGTCGCCGTGGGCGGCGACCCCTACAACATTTGCAATTATTT
>CALXNI010000125.1 GCA_944389715.1 uncultured Clostridia bacterium
GAAATGAAGGAATATATGGATACAACCAATACTGAATTGCAATTGCCTATAATAGAAACACAATTTAAAACAGTTGAAGTTGAAGAAAATGCACTAAGAGGCACAGCTTCACATAGCAAATACAAACCAGTTGACGAAGGCATGATAGAAAACAAATTTAGAAATGGTCAGCTTATAAGAGGAATTAATTCTCCATGGAAATTTGAAGGAACTAAAAATGGATTAAAACTCCAAAATTTTTATGAAACTTTGATACAGAATTGGCCATTTTTAAAGAAAACAATCGTAGAAAGAAGAAATGCTGGAAAAGAGGGAAAAGATAGGAGAATATCTGCTAAATTTGACTATTTAATTGCAGCACAATTTCCTTTTTTAAGAAAATATATTCCTCAAGCTAAATATGATGATAGCAAAAGAGATGAAATATGGGGAGCATTAAAAATTGCAATGATAGTAAATAGACTTGATGAAACAGAACCATTAGAAGACGAGTTGCTTGCTCAAATTGAAAATATTTGGGGAGGCGCATCTAGAGTTGAAGATGAAAATGGAGGACATAGTCTATGATTAAACCAGAATTATTAGCACCAGCAGGCTCATTTGAAAAAGCAAAAACTGCATTTACATATGGAGCAGACGCTGTATATATGGGTACTGCAAGGTTATCTTTGCGTTCTAGAGTTGATGTAGGTAATGATGAATTATTAAAAACTATTGAATATGCACATAATATAAACAAAAAAGTATATGCAGCACTTAACATATATGCAAGAGATGATATGTATAATGAAATAGAAGAACAAGTAAAAAAAATAAGTGATGCAAAAGTAGATGGACTTATAATTTCAGATGGCGGAATAGTAGAATTAGTAAAAAATATTGCGCCAGAAATTCCAATACATATAAGCACACAAGCCAATATTACAAGTTATCATACAAGCAACTTTTGGAAGAAAAATGGTGCAACAAGGGTAATTTTAGCAAGAGAACTTTGTAAGAACGAAATAAAAGAAATAAAAGAAAACACAAATATGGAAATAGAAATATTTGTACATGGTGCAATATGCTACAGTTACTCTGGAAGATGCCATTTAAGTGATTTCTTGGCAAACAGATGTGGAAATTTAGGAGACTGTGCACAAAGTTGTAGATGGGCATATAATATGTATATAGAAGAAAAAAACAATCCAGGAAATCTTATGCCTGTACAGCAAGATGAACACGGGACATATATTCTTTCTTCAAAGGACTTATGTTTAATAAAGGAAATACCAGAAATATTAGATATGGAAATAGATAGCCTTAAAATAGAAGGAAGACTAAAAACAGAATATTATTTAGCGACAATAATTAATGCATATAGAAATGCAATAGATGACTATATAAAAAATCCAAAAGAATATGATTATAATAAGTATCTAAATGAGATAGAAAAGACCAAAACAAGAGGTTTAACCACATTTTATTTTAATGATAAAAACAATAAAGATTTTCAAGAGTACGAAGGAAAACAATATAATCCAAATTATGAATTTGGTGGAAAAATAATTTGTAAGGATGAACGACTATGTCAGACCGAAAACAGAAATTGTTATACAATAGAAATTAGAAATAGATTGCAATTAGGAGATGCATTAGAGCTTCTAATTCCAAGCAAATTAGAACCAATAACTTTCAAAATTAAAGAAATGTGGGATGTAGAAACTGCTAAAGAAATAGATCACGTAAATCCAGGAAGAGAAGGACAAAAAGTAATTCTAAATATACCATACGAAGTACAAGAAGGATGGATATTAAGAAGAAGAAAGACAAAATAGAAACATATTAATTTATATTTGACAATAAATATTGTAGGGGCGGATTCCATATCCGCCCAAAAACGATTTTAAACATTGTAGAAACGGAAATAAAACCATCCGAAAACGATTTCAAATATTGTAGGGACGGCAATCTGCCGTCCAAAACATTATCAAAAAAGGAGTTCAAATGAAAAGAACCAAATTAAAAGATAGAGTTTTACCTATTTACACAAAAGGTGAAGAAATTTTTAATATGGCATCACACATTGTTGGTGCAGTATTAGGAATTGTTGCAACTATATTATGTGTTATAATGTCAGCATTGCATAATAATGTTTATGGTATAGTAAGCAGTAGTATATATGGAACCACTATGATAATTTTATATACAATGTCTAGTATTTATCATGGACTTAGTCCTAAAACAACTGGTAAAAAAGTAATGCAAGTATTAGACCATTGTACAATATTTTTACTAATTGCAGGATCATATACACCATTTGCTTTGTGTAGCTTTAGAGAATACAATTTAATTTTGGGATGGATTATATTTGCATTAATATGGGCTATGGCAATACTCGGTATAGTTTTAAACGCAATTGACCTGAAAAAATATAAAGTATTTTCAATGATTTGTTATCTAGTTATGGGATGGGCAGTAATATTTAGAGCAGATTTATTGCCAAAGTTATTAGGAACAAACGGTTTGATTTTGCTAGTAGCAGGAGGAATAGCTTATACAATAGGTGCAATACTATATGGCTTAGGAAGAAAACATAAATATATGCATTCAGTTTTCCATCTATTTATAGTATTAGGAAGCCTTTTACATTTCTTTTGTATTTTATTTTATGTAGTATAAGAAAAATTGTAATTTGTTGTCTAGAGATTAGAGGTTAGAGGTTGGAGATTAGAAATTAATTGCAAATGTCGTAGGGGGCGGGCCTTGTGTCCGCCCGAAACAAAATAATTGCAAATGTTGTAGGGGTCGCCGCCCACGGCGACCCGCATATCAATATTTTAGGGTCGCCCAGGGGTGCGACCCCTACAGATTTAAAATTAATTT
>CALXNI010000126.1 GCA_944389715.1 uncultured Clostridia bacterium
CGGGCCTTGTGTCCGCCCAAAACAAAATAATTGCAAACGTTGTAGGGGTCGCCGCCCACGGCGACCCGCATATCAATATTTAAGGGTCGCCCAGGGGTGCGACCCCTACAGATTTAAATTAATTTAATCATTCAAACTACAATTTATCTATTGGAGGAATTTATGCAAAGGATTTTAAGTTATATTAGAAAAGCTGTGGATGATTATAATATGATACAAGATGGTGATAAAATAGCTGTCCGGACTTTCTGGTGGAAAGGATTCTATCACTTTACTTATGGGACTTAAAAATTTACAAAGATTTTATGAGAAAAATTTTGAGATTATTGCAATTAGTATAAACCCTGGTTTTGAATTTTTTAATAGCAATTTTCTTAAAAAAACTTGTGATGATATTGGAGTTAAATATGTAGAAGAGCAAAGCCATATAAAAGAAATTGTATTTGATATTAGGAATGAAAAGAATCCTTGTTCTTTATGTGCAAATCTTCGAAGAGGAATTCTAAATAGTACGGCTATAAGAGAAGGTTGTAACAAAATCGCTTTAGGTCATAATGAAGATGACGTTTTAGAAACATTTTTCTTAAATTTATTATATGGAGGAAATATCAACACTTTTGCTCCTACCTCATATATGGATAGATCAAAAATTACATTAATTAGGCCATTAATCTATGCTCCTGAAAAAAGCATTAAAACATTTATAAAGAAAAATAATATAGAGGTAATGCCAAAATGTTGTCCAATGGATGGAGTTAGTAAAAGGGAAGATATGAAAAAATTAATTTGGGAATTTCAAAAAGAAATTCCCAATGTAAAAGCTAATATTTATGGTGCTATAAAAAGAAGTAACATAAAAGGATGGGATAAAGATTTAATTCATTAACTTATTCATTCCTTCAGTTAATCTTTCTACAAGATTATTTGCATCTTCTAAACTATTTCCCTTTACTCCCATATAGAATTTTATTTTTGGCTCTGTTCCAGATGGTCTCATACAACACCAAAAATCATCTTCTAAGTCAAAATACAATACATTTGATTTTGGCAGATCTTCATTATATGTTTTTTCTTTTTCATAATCAGTTATAGTTCCATTTAAATAATCTCTAAATTTCAATACTTTATATTCTCCTACCTGTTTTGGAGGATTATTTCTTACTTTCTCCATCATGTCTTTTATTTTTTGTGCACCATCTGCTCCTTCTAAAACTATGGATACTTGATTTTCTTTATAATATCCATATGTTTCATACATTTTTAACATATTATCCCATAGTGTAAGTCCTTGATTTTTATAATATGTTGCTGCTTCTGAAAGGAGCATTAGCGCTGCAATTCCGTCTTTATCTCTTACTTTATCTCCTACTAAACAGCCATAACTTTCTTCGAATCCCATTATGCATTTATATGTATTATTCTTCTCAAATTCTTTAATTTTTGCTGCTATATTTTTAAATCCTGTTAATACTTCAAATAATTTAACTCCATTTTTTTCACAAATTCTATCTGTCATATTTGAAGATACTATTGTTTTTATTAATGCTGTATTATTTTCTAATAGTCCCTTTTCTCTTTTTTGATTTATTAAATAGTCTGCAACTGTAAGTCCTATCATATTTCCATTAAATAAAATATACTTACCTGTTTTATTATCTTTTACATGCAATCCTATTCTATCTGCATCTGGGTCATTTGCAATAACTATATCTGCATCTACTTTTTTTGCAAGTTTTAGTGCAAGTTCAAATGAGGCAGGATCTTCTGGGTTTGGATAAGCTACTGTTGGAAACCTTCCATCTGGATCTGCTTGCTTCTTTACCACATAAACATTAGAAAATCCTAATTCATCCAAAATTCTTGTAGCAAGTTTATTACCTGTCCCATGAAGTGGTGTATAAACTATTTTAATATTATTTGCTTGTCTCTTTATAATCTCTGGATTTAAAGAAATAGATTTAAGATATTCAATATATTTATCATCTATTTCTTTTCCAATTATATTATATAATCCTGCTTCTATTGCCTCTTTTTCCGATATTTGTTTAATTTCTGAATAACTACCTATTGCATTTACTTCTTTTGTTATTTCTTCATCTACCGGGAAAGATATTTGTGCACCATCTTCCCAATAAACCTTATATCCATTATATTTTGGTGGATTATGGCTTGCTGTAATTACTATCCCTGAGATGCAATTTAATTCTCTTACAGTAAATGACAGTTCTGGTGTAGGCCTTAAAGATTCAAATCTATATGTTTTTATTCCATTGGCATTTAATATTAAGCATGCAAGTTTGCTAAATTCTTCTGACATATTTCTTGAATCATATGCAATTGCTACTCCTCTATTTTGTCCATTATTTTTTATAATATAATTTGCAAGTCCCTGGGTTGCTTTTCCTACAGTGTATTTATTCATTCTATTTGTTCCTGCACCTACAATTCCACGGAGCCCTGCCGTTCCAAATTCTAAATCTTTATAAAAACTATCTTTTATTTCATCATCATCTTCTTTTATTTTTCTTAATTCTTCTTTTGTCTCTTCATCAATTTCATCGTTTTCTAACCATTCATTGTATTTTTTTAAATATTCCATAAGCTCCTCCTTATATATAATTTAAATTATAATTTGTAAAATAGAATTTGGAATTGAGAATTTGGATTTTGGATATGTAGGGGCGGGCCTTGTGTCCGCCCCTACAATGATTGCAATAAATTTGACATGTTTTTGCGGGCGATTAAAATCGCCCCTACAACATTTGCAATAAATTTCGTATTTTTCGGACGGCAGATTGCCGTCCCTACATTTTTAAATTCTAATCTCCAACCTCTAA
>CALXNI010000127.1 GCA_944389715.1 uncultured Clostridia bacterium
ATTAGAGGTGTATATATGAATAACAATATGAATATACTGGAAATAGATATAAATAAACTAATATTTCCAAAATATAATCCTAGAAAAAAATTAAAACCAGATGATAAAGAATACCAAAAAATTAAAAAAAGTATTGAAGAGTTTGGATATACTGATTTAGTAATAATTAATAAAGACAACACAATTATATCAGGAAACCAAAGAACACAAGTTTTAATGGATATGGGATATAAAAAAATAAAAGTTGTCCAAATAGATATTGATAAAACAAAGGAAAAAGCATTAAACATAGCATTAAATAAAATTACTGGCGAATGGGATTATGCTATGTTAGGAGATTTATTATTAGATTTAGATCAACAAAATTATGATTTAGAAATAACTGGTTTTGATTTAGATGAAATAGAAGGAATAATGGCTCCGTTAGGATTAGAAGAAGAAAAAGCAGTTATAGAAGATGATTTTGATTGTACACCACCAGAAGAACCTAAAGCAAAGTATGGTGATATATACCAATTAGGAAATCACAAATTAATGTGTGGAGATAGTACAAAAGAAGAAGATGTAGCAAAATTAATGAATGGAAATAAAGCAAATGTAGTTTATACTGATCCTCCATACGGGATGAATTTAGATGCAGATTTTAGTGGTATGGTTGGAATAGGAAAAGGAAATAAATATAAAGATGTTAAAGGAGATAAAGATGATTTTACTAATGAATTAATAACAACAGTTTTTAAAAATTTTGATTATTGTAAAGAAATATTTTTATGGGGAGCAGATTACTTTGCAGAATTAATACCAAATAGAAATAAAGGTTCATGGGTTGTTTGGGATAAACAAAATAATGGAGAAGGATGCAATGATGCTTATGATAAAATGTTTGGTTCAAATTTTGAATTATGTTGGAGCAAAAACAAACACAAAAGAGCATTGGCTAGGGTTTTGTGGAAAGGATTTTTTGGTATGCAAAATGAAGATACAAAAAAAAGAGTACATCCTACACAAAAACCTATTGAATTAGCAAAATGGTTTTTAGATAAATTTAGCAAAGAAAATGATATAGTAGTAGATTTATATGGCGGTAGTGGTTCTACATTAATATGTTGCGAACAAATTGATAGAAGATGTTTTATGATAGAATATGAACCTGCTTATATTGATGTTATTATAAACCGTTGGGAAACATTTACAGGAAAGAAAGCAGTAAAAATAGAAGGAGAAGAATAAAATGATAGAAAAAGTAAATCCAAGCCACCCAGACAAGGTGGCAGACAGAATAGCAGGAGCATTGGTCGACCTAGCATATTCTAAAAATGAAAGACCAAAAATAGCAGTTGAAGTATTAATAGGACATGGTGTTTGTCATATTATTGCTGAGTCAAGTGTTGTATTTGGAACACAAGAAGTAAAAGAAATAGTAAAAAGAATAGCAGGAGGCATGATTTTGGATTTAAAAATAGTACCACAAGATAAACACCTAGCAGGAAATCAAGCAGAAGAAATCAGATGCGGTGATAATGGAATATTTAAAGGAGTTCCATTAACTGATAAAGAAAAAAGAATATCTAAATTAGCAAGAATGATATATACACATTTCCCTACAGATGGTAAATACATATTAACTGATGATAAGTTTATTGTATGCCAAAGTAATGCAACTGATATGGAATTCAAACAAAAAATAGGAGATGCTGAAGACCTAATATTAAATCCGTTAGGTTATTGGACAGGTGGAACTGATGTAGACACAGGAGCAACTAATAGGAAATTAGGAAGTGACCTGGCACAAAGTGTAACTGGTGGCGGATTACACGGCAAAGACTTATCTAAAGCAGATGTATCAGTTAATATTTATGCTTTTAAAAAAGCACAAGAAACTGGAAAAGTTGTAGAATTATGCTGTGCTATTGGAGATACTGAAATAGATGGCAAACCATATAAAGAAATAGTTGAAGAAGCAAAAAAATACATAAATGAAATAGGTGGATTTGAAAAATTTGCAGAATGGGGATTATTTTAAGTAGGTGATTAAATGGCTGAAAAAAGAAAAGTAGGCAGACCTAAAATACAAATAGATTATGAAACTGTTGAAAAACTTGCTCATATTCAATGCACAAAAACTGAAATAGCAAATTTCTTGGGTTGTTCTGTAGATACACTAGATAGAGATAATAATTTTGCGGAACATTATAAAAAAGGATTAGATGGTGGCAAAATGTCGTTAAGAAGAATGCAATTCAAATTAGCAGAAAAAAATAGTGCTATGGCTATATTTTTAGGTAAACAATATTTAGGACAAAGAGATATTGTAGAACAACAAAATGTTGAATTAGGAAAAGTTACTGAATTATTATCAAAAATTAAGGAAGAAGCAAATGATAATTAGTGATAAACAAAAAGAATTTATTAGAAATTGTAATCATAGAATAAATTTAAAAATAGGTGCTAGAAGATGTGGCAAAACTTATTTAGATGATTTATATGTAATTCCAAATAGAATAATAGAAAGAAAAGACAAAGATGGATTAAATGTAATATTTGGAGTATCAAAAGGAACGATTGAAAGAAATGTACTTCAACCTATGAGAGAAATTTACGGAAAAAACCTAATTGGTTTTATAAATTCACAAAATATAGCAAAAATATTTGGCGAAGATGTTTATTGTTTAGGATGTGAAAAAGTTAGTCAAGTATCAAAAATACAAGGTACTTCAATAAAATATGCTTATGGAGATGAAATTGCAAAATGGAATAAAGATGTATTTATGATGATTTTAGGTTCTTTAGATAAAGATTATTCTTGCTTAGACGGAGCATTAAATCCAGAAAGCAAAACACATTGGCTTAAAAAAGAAGTTTTAGATAAAATAGAAGAAAAAGGACTAGATATATATATACAATATTACACAATATTTGA
>CALXNI010000128.1 GCA_944389715.1 uncultured Clostridia bacterium
AAATTCTCTACCTACCGCTCCATATCCTTGCAAACTTAATGTTCCGTCTTTTTTGGCATTCTTAATATCGTTTTTGATAACATAAGCTTTCATCAAATCTAGTAACTTTCGTCCTGTATCAATCACTATTGTTTCATAATCGCTTAAATCTCCTTTTAAGTCATTTAGTAAGTCCTCATATGTATCTGGTTGTATATAATCTTTTCTTACACTTGCCATTGTTCTGTTTATTCCAAAATCAACATCTATTAATAGTGGTTTAGGTGCAGATAGACCTAATGTTGTTTTCCCTATACCTGGATACCCTGCTATTAGTACTCTAAATTTATTTTCTTGATTTATCATTTCTGCTGGTTTTTTAATCATTTTATTTTTCCTCCTTATTTATTTCTTCAAAAATTTTATCTTCATATGCCACATCTTCCATTTCTGCCCATACGTCATCTTCAATATGTTGTAATTTGTATTCGTATTGTGGCATTACCATTGGATTTTCTATCATTTCCATTGACAAATTCCTTTCTTTTTGCTAATATAAAAATATATGAATTTATACAAATTCTTATTTTTGAAGTTATTTAGTTTTGCGGACGAATAACTTCTTTTATTTTGTCTACTATAAAGACTGCAGGCGTTTTATTTGATTCTGCTTCTGTTAAAATGTTGTCTATTGTTTGTAAATCTTTTGCTAGCTTTACATTTCTTGCATTTACTTTGTCGTATTTTGATTTTGATATGAACATACTTATCAGCTCCTTTCTTTTATAAAATTTTTAGTGTATAATATCCTCGAAAGCGAGGTGTATTATCTATGGAATGGTTTTCTTGGACTGTGGCTGTAATATTGCTAATATCTTCTGTTGTTTCTCCTATTGCAACAACTATAATTAATAACAAGCACCAATCTAAAATGAAAAAAATTGAAATGTATCAGATGGCTAAACGTGACGCCTTAGAAAAATATATAAAATCTGCTAGTAGATGTTTTAATGGCACTTCTGTAGGAAACCTTTATGATTACTATGAGGCTTCAAATAACCTATATATATATTTCTCAAAAGTTCCTAATGAAATTAACCAGCTTGTAGGTAAATCTCCCCAAGAATTTAATGCTTTGTTAGCCAAAATTGTTCAAACCCTATCAAAACAAATAGAGAAAGAATAATATTCATTCCTACATAGATTCCGTATATCCAAGTTGTTTCGGAATCTATTTTTTTATGCCAAATTACCAATGCTATTGTTCCAATAATGCTTATAATTACCATTCCTAAAATTATTCTAAAATAATTCATTTTGTTACCTACCCTACTACATATATTCCAGCTTTTATAAAGCCTAATATGAATATTCCTATGTATATACTTAAAAACGCTATTGCTTTTAATATGTATTTTCTTAATTCTTTTTTATTTCTCATTTGTAATCACTCCTTTTAAACTACTCTGTTCATTTCTAAATTTATTTTCCTTTTTTGAAAATCTACATTTATTGTTTTAGATTTTGATTTTCTTTTAATTGGTTTAATATCTAATTCAAATTGTCCTACTTGTTTTTGTATTTCAACAAATTCTAAAACATCTTTTACATCGAACCTCTTTTCTCTAGTTCCGAACTGGAACATATTTAAGTCCTTGTTTTATAAATTTGTTTATTGTTCTTGTATCTTTTACTTTGAAATACTGTTTTACTTCTTCTATTGTTAATAAACTTTGTTCCATGTTCGCCTCCTCTGGTTAATTTTTTTTAACACTTTAATTTAAAAAAATATATTTATGAAAATCCAATTCGTTATTGTCGCAATACTTAATTATAGAACCAATTATTTTTTTACCTGCACACTTACCATTGTTATTAAAAACAGTATTTAATTGATAACGGCTAACGCCTAGAACTCTAGCCATTTTAGCTTGATTTCCTTCAAATCTATCTCTTAATAGTCGCTCTAATTCTTCTATATTTATTTCCAATTTTATCACCTCGTCTCTTTGGTTAATTTTTTCTAACCATTTGCATTATACTATTCTTAATTTTAAAAGTCAATAGTTTTGGTAAATTTTTTTTAACAATTTTTGTTGACTTTTTTAAACCATTGATTTATACTATATTTGAGGGATTTAAGGAGGAGGTAATTATGTTTGATAAAAAGAAATTTGCACAAGTTTTAAAAAATATATGTAATACTTATGACAGCCAAAGAGATTTTTCTAATAAATCTGAAATAAATAGAACATATCTATCTCAATATATGAATATGAAATTAGATAAACCACCAAAACCATATATTTTAAATAAACTCGCAAAAGCCTCTAATAATATTGTTACTTATTTACAACTAATGATAATTTGTGGATATTATCAAGAACCTAATAAAGATATTGAAAATTATATATATACAGTTTTTCAAGAAATATCTGATTATTCTACTAATTATTCAATAATTAAATCTTTATTAAATAGCTTCATTAGTTATCAAAATGATTTAATAGACTCTTTTTTATATGAAGATAAGAAAAGAGTTTTAAAAATCTCCTATTATATAGAACCATCAAGAGTTAGTATGCCATATTTTATGATATTACACGATTCTCTTATAAAATATTTAACTAACAGTAACATTATTTCTATACGCAACACATCACTATTAATTGATTGGCATACCAATGGCGAAGTTTGTAATTATTTAGATACTTTTCATAGTCCCGTTTTATTTTCTTATAATTCTAAATATTTTAAACTAAATAAAGGAATAGAAAATCGACAGGTGGTTGATGCAATAAAACAATATGGTATTTCATTAAATTCTCTGTTTCCTTCATACTTCTCAAACAATTCAAGTATGAATTTTAACAGTAATCATAAAAAATTCTATATGTGCCCTGTTTATCGGTCGCATAGCTGCAGGACAACCTAACTGGGCAGAAGAATGTATTGAAGGTCGTATCCCACTTGACCCAGATTTAATGAACATTACCAATCCAGAAGAGTGTTTTTTCTTAAGAGTAAATGGCGAAAGCATGAATAAAGAAATAAAAAACGGTGCTTATGCTCTTATTAGAAAAACAGACTTTGTAGAAAATGGAGAAATTGCTGTAGTTCTTGTAAATGGTTATGATGCTACATTAAAAAAATTTAGTAAGCAAGGAGATTTAATTATATTAGAACCACAAAGCACAGATGCTTCTTTTGAAACGCAAGTATATGGCAAAGATACAGAAGTTAAAGTAATTGGAAAATATATCGGTAAAATGGAAATGAAATAAGAGGTGTTTTTATGAAAAATAATTTTGGGCGAGTTATGAATGTTATCTTTTATATTTTAACATTCTTGTGTGTATTATTTACAGTTGGATATATTTGTTCTACTAATGAAGATAGCATTTTAACAGCTAGAACATTTTTCGGAATACTTTTCGGAGCATTTTATTTATTTACATATTACTGTCATAAAGAAATATCAGAATATGTTTTAAAAAAATATTATGTAGAAAGAGAAGATTTTAATAATCTACTAAAAGAAATAACTACTAAAAAGGAGATTAAATAATGGCAGGTACAATGAGGAAAAGAGGTAAAAACAGCTATTATCTTGAATATATGTGTCAAGGAGAAAGATATGGGAAAACAGTTAAAGCTAATTCTCAGGCTGAAGCTAGTAGGAAATTAGCCATGTTTGTTTCTGAAGTTGAAAAAGGTGTTTATATTT
>CALXNI010000129.1 GCA_944389715.1 uncultured Clostridia bacterium
ATAGAGTCAGAAAGGGGAGAATCTTTATGGGCAAAAAAATAATATTAAGTGGAATTCAATCAACAGGAAAGTTGACATTGGGAAATTATTTAGGTGCAATAAATAACTGGGTACATATGCAAGAAGAATATGATTGTTATTATATGATAGCAAATCTTCATACGCTAACAGTTAGAAATGATCCAGAAGAACTAAGAAATAATACTTTAAAAATTCTTGCAACATATATAGCTGCTGGACTAGATCCCGAAAAAAATACTTTATTTATCCAGTCTCAAGTAAAGGAACATGCTGAGCTCGGATGGATACTAGATTGCTATACATATATGGGAGAATTATCAAGAATGACACAATTTAAAGATAAAGCAGCAAAACACGCAGACAATATTAATGCAGGATTATTTACATATCCAGCTTTAATGGCAGCAGATATTTTGCTTTATCAAGCAGATTTAGTTCCAGTTGGAGAAGACCAAAGACAACATTTGGAAATTACAAGAGATTTAGCAGAAAGATTTAATAAATTATATGGAAAAACTTTTGTAGTTCCAGAAGCCTATGTAAGGAAAGAAAGCGCAAGAATAATGGGACTTCAAGACCCAGAAAGTAAAATGAGTAAAAGTGCAACAAATCCAAATGATGTAATATTTATAGAGGATGAGCCAGAAGTAATTATGAAAAAATTTAAGAAAGCTGTAACAGATTCAGAAAACAGAATAAAATTTGATCCAGAAAAGAAACCAGGAGTAAGCAATTTAATGCAAATATATTCTGCAATTACAGATAAAAATATGCAAGAAATTGAAGCAGAATTTGAAGGAAAAGGTTATGGAGATTTTAAAGTAGCAGTTGCAAATTCTGTAATTGATAACTTAAAACCAGTACAAGAAAAATATAAAGAGATTTTACAAAATAAAGATTACCTAAAAGAAATATATACAAAAGGAGCAGAAAGCGCAAGAAAATTAGCATCAAAAACATTAGAAGATGTAAAAAATAAAATAGGTATTTTATAAGGAAAATATTGACAATTATATAAATTGAAGATATAATATTATTGACAAGGGCTTGAAAGAATTTTTTCATTTGTGAATTAAAAAAAGGCAGTAGGTGCAACTACTGCCTTTTGCCTTATGTATCTAATTCTTTTAATATTAAAAGAATTAATACTAAAGCTATGAGCTTATTAAATTTCTTCATTTGTAAAAAACCTCCTTTCTACCTTTATAGAAAGGTAAAAACATTATAGCACACTAAAAGACAAAATGTAAATATTTTACAATTATTTCTGCAAATATTTATATTGTAATAATAAATAAAATAGTATATAATGTATAAAATAAAGATATAAAGAAGATTAACAAGGAGATATATATGTTTGTAGATTATACGAAAATTATAATTAAATCAGGAAATGGAGGAAACCGGAGCAGTTACATTTAGAAGAGAAAAATATGTAGCAGCAGGTCGGGCCTGACGGAGGAGACGGTGGTAAAGGTGGAGATATTTATTTTATAGTAGATCCAGATTCAAACACATTAATTAATTTTAGATATAATAAAAAATATAAAGCAGAAAACGGACAAAATGGTAGTGGAAATAGATGTTATCGGAAAATCAGGAGAAGACCTATATGTTAAAGTGCCTAGAGGTACAGTTGTAAGAGACGCTCAAACTGGCAAATTAATTGCAGATTTATCAAAAGAAGGACAATGTGAATTAATACTTCCAGGAGGAAGAGGCGGAAAAGGTAATTCTCATTTTGCAACCTCTACAAGACAAGCTCCAAGATTTGCACAAGATGGAGAAAAAGGAATAGAAAAAGAAGTAATATTAGAATTAAAATTACTTGCAGATGTAGGACTAATCGGATTTCCAAGTGTTCGGAAAATCTACTATTCTTTCAAGGGTAACATCAGCAAGACCTAAAATTGCAGAGTATCATTTTACAACTTTAGAGCCAAATCTAGGAGTAGTAAAAACAGAATATGGAGATAGCTTTGTGCTTGCAGATATACCAGGAATAATTGAAGGAGCAAGCGAAGGAGTAGGGCTAGGTTTAAGATTTTTAAGGCATATAGAAAGAACAAGATTATTATTGCACGTAATAGATGTATCTGGATCAGAAGGAAGAAACCCAGTAGAGGATTTTAAAACAATAAATAAAGAACTAAAAAAATATAGTGAAAAATTAAGTACGAGGAAACAAATTATTGTTGCAAATAAAATAGATGTTATACAAGATGAAAAATTATATTTAGAATTAGAAAAATTGGCAAAAGAAAAGAATTTAGAAATATTTAAAATATCAGCAGCAACAGGAGAAGGACTAAAAGAATTATTTATGCATGTATCAAAAGTCTTAAAAACCCTTCCAAAAGAAGACTTAGAAGAAGTAGAAGAAAAGAAAGTATATACATTAAAAGAAGAGGAAGCACCATTTACTGTAAGAAAAGAAGAAGGAATATTTATAGTAGAAGGACCAGCTATAGAAAAAATAATGAGTAGAGCAAATTTAGAAGATAATGAGTCACTATATTACTTTCAAAAAAGCATAAGATTCTTAGGCGTAGAAGATAAACTAAAAGAAATGGGAGTAAAAGAAGGGGATACAGTAAAATTTATAGATTGGGAAATGGAATGGTTTGATTAAAAAAATAAAACTTTTGTTTGACATTCGTTTGTTTGTATGATAATATATAAGCAAATATATTTTCGGGAGTGATTATATTGAAAAATGAAGAAATGACCGACTTAAATAAGAGAGAAAGAGCTATACTAAAATTTATAGAAAAACAAATAAAAGATAAAGGATATCCACCATCAGTTAGAGAAATTGGAAAAGCAGTTGGACTTAGTTCCACTGCTACAGTGCATGGATATTTAGCAAAACTTTCAAAAAAAGGATATATAAAAAAAGAAGATCAAAAAGGAAGAACTTTAAAAGTATTAAAAGGTGGACTTGCAGACAACGAAAAATCTAGCCCTAAACCAGTTTATAATGGAAAAGAGTTAGTAGATGTACCAGTAATTGGAAAAATTACAGCAGGAGCACCAATTCTTGCAGTAGAAAATGTAACAGATACCTTTCCTATTCCAATTGATTTCGTAGGGAACAGCGAAAGCTTTATGCTTACAGTACGTGGAGAAAGTATGATAGAAGCGGGAATATTAGATGGAGATTACATACTAGTAAAAAGACAAAATACAGCAAGAAATGGACAAATAGTTGTAGCTTTAATAGAAGACGAAGCAACAGTTAAAACTTTTTATAAAGAAAGTGACCATATACGTTTACAACCAGAAAATAGTTCAATGGATCCAATAATAGTTCCAGACTGTAAAATTCTTGGAGTTGTAGGTGGAGTGTTTAGAAAACTTTAAAAGCAAAAAATTATTGGTCAGGCTTACAGCAAAATATGCTAAATTACAGGACTTACAAAAACACAATTTATAGAAAATTGTTATTAATTTAAAAATAGTTTTAAAATAAAAAAAATGGTTATCCTAAATTTAGGGTAACTATTTTTTTGAAAATTTTTAAAAATTTATTAAGTAACTGACTTAATTTATTTTAATTTAAATATTTAGTTAAGCAATTTGTACAGGAGGCGAAGCAACTTATTTTATGAAAATTTTAAAAAGAGTTCTTTTAATTTTATTTTTATTAATAATATTAATATATGTAACAAATATAACTTCTATGCCAGATAGTGTAATTTTATTTAAAGGAGAAGAATTAAACTTGTATACAGCATTTGGAATTTTTGTTAGCGAAAATTTAGATAGTTATGAGACAATTCAAACATCTAGTGTTATTGATAATATTGATACAATTGAAAAAAAGAAACTAAGTTTAAAATTATTTAATATTATAGATGTAAAAGATATCGAGGTAAATACTATTCCACAAACTACAGTAATTCCTCTTGGAAATTCGGTGGGATTAAAATTATATACAAGTGGAGTACTTGTTGTAGGAATGACAGAAATAGAGGGTCAAAAGCCATACGAAAATAGTGGAATAGAAGAGGGAGATATGATAGTAGAAATAAATCAGGAAGAAGTTACATGCACTGCAGAATTGATAGAGAGTGTAAATAATTCAGATGGAGAAGATTTAAATATAAAATATATAAGAGATGGAGTAGAATATGTAGCCAATATAGAACCAATAAAGACAAAAAATAACGAATATAAGTTAGGTTTATGGGTAAGGGATGGAGCAGCTGGAATTGGAACAATTACTTATTATGAACCTTCAACAAAAAAATATGCTGCATTAGGACATGGAATAGTAGATATTGATACAGATAAATTAATTAATATATCTAGTGGAGAATTAGTTACATCAAAAATTTCTTCAATTGTAAAAGGAAAAGAAGGTGTACCAGGAGAAATTAAAGGAAGTATAATTAATCGGAAAATCTATAGGCAATGTAGAGATAAATACTAGTTTTGGGATATATGGAAATATAACAAGCACGCCAGAATTAAATATTGATAGTAACAATGAAATAGAAGTAGCAACAAGGGATGAAATAAAAACAGGCGATGCAAAAATATTATTAAATATAGAAAATGGAGTAAGAAAAGAATATGATATAAAAATTGAAAAAATTTATAAAAATAATAATGCTGATAATAAAAGTATGATAATTAAAGTTACAGATGAAGATCTAATAGAACTAACAGGAGGAATAGTGCAACGGAATGAGTGGAGCACCAATAATACAGAATAATAAATTTATTGGAGCGGTAACACACGTATTAGTAAATGACCCAACTACAGGATATGCAGTATTTGGAGACCTAATGATAAAACAATCAAGGCTACAGTAATATTAAATTGAATTTAAGTTACCTATGTAAATATGTTTGCATAGGTAACATTAGTTTTGCAACATATTTAATAAATTACATATAATATAAATAAAGTTAAGAAAAAATTAGGAGGATAAACATGTGTGGTCTTGTAGGATTTGCTAATTTAAAAAGAGATATATCAAATGATATACATATTGTAAAAAATATGAATTCGAGATTGAAAAAGAGAGGACCAGATGAGGAAGGGTATTTTTTTGATAAAAATATAAATATGGGACACAGAAGATTAATAATAATAGATGCTAAAAATGGAAAGCAACCAATGAGTGCAAGATATAATGATAATACTTATACAATAGTATATAATGGACAAATATACAATAAAGAAGAGATAAAAGAAGAACTTCAAGATTTAGGATATGAGTTTGCTCGGATATTCAGATACAGAAGTTCTTTTAAAAGCATTTATAGAATATGGAACAGATGTACTTCATAGATTAAATGGAATTTTTAGTTTTGCTATTTGGAATAGTAACAAAAGAGAACTAACACTAGTAAGAGATCATTTTGGAATAAAACCGCTATATTATACAGTAGTTGATAACACATTAGTTTTTGCTTCAGAAATAAAATCAATATTGGAATATCCAAATGTAGAGATAAAAATTGACAAAATAGGAATAGGGGAGTTGTTTGGAATCCGGACCCGCACATACACCAGGAACAGGAATATTTAAAGGAATACAAGAATTAGAACCAGCCCATTTTTTAGTATTTAATAAAAGTGGTATTCATATAGAAAGATATTGGAAACTAGAATCTAAAGAACATAAAGATAGTTTTGGAAAAACATGTGAAACTATAAGAATTTTATTAGAAGATTCAATTTCTAAACAACTAATTTCAGATGTGCCTATATGCACTATGCTATCTGGAGGGCTAGATTCTAGTATAATTACAGCTTATGCAAGTAATTATTATAAAAGTAAAAATTTAGGCTTGCTTGATACTTTTTCTGTTGACTATGTAGATAATGATAAAAATTTTGTAAAAAGTGATTTCCAACCGAATTCTGATAATTATTATATAGATATAATGAAGAGAAAATTTAATACCAATCATCACCAAATAGTGATAGATACGCCAGAACTTGCAGAGACTTTAGAAGATGCAATGATTGCAAGAGACTATCCAGGAATGGCAGATGTGGATTCTTCACTTTTATTATTTTGCAAAAATATAAGTAAAGAAGCCAAAGTTGCTGTGTCTGGAGAATGTGCTGATGAAATATTTGCAGGATACCCATGGTTTTTTAGGGAAGATGCGCTAAACAGCAATACTTTTCCATGGTCTATTGCAATAGAAGAAAGACAAAAGATATTAAATACAGAAATTTCTAAAGAAGTAAATTTAAAAGAATATATAGATTATAGATATAAACAAAGTTTGAGTAATGTAGATATTTTAGATACAGATTCAAAAGAAACAGCAGAGAAAAGAAAAATTTCCTATCTTACATTAAATTGGTTTATGCAAACGCTTTTAGATAGGTCAGACAGAATGTCTATGCAAAACGGATTAGAACTAAGAGTTCCATTTTGTGATTATAGAATAGTAGAATATATGTGGAATGTGCCTTGGGAAATAAAGTCATTGAATGGAAGGGAAAAAGGACTTTTAAGATATGTTGTAAGAGACCTACTTCCCGAAGAAATAGTAGATAGAAAGAAAAGTCCATATCCAAAAACACATAATCCGACATACCTTTTAGCTGTAAAAGAAAAGCTTAAGAGGATAATGTACAATAAAAATTCACCTATAAACAATTTGTTAAATAGGGAATATATAATGGATATAATAGAAACAGATGGAAAAGCATTTACAAGACCATGGTTTGGTCAGCTAATGACAGGGCCTCAACTTATGGCTTATTTGTGCCAAGTAAATATGTGGCTTGAAAAATACCAGCCTAAAATAGAAATATAAATTGTAATTTGTTGTTTAGAGATTAGAGGTTAGAGGTTGGAGATTAGAATTTTGAAATTGTAGGGGCGGGGTTCTTTTGCCCGCCCAAAAAAAACAAAATTTATTGCAAATGTCGTAGGGGTGGGCCTTGTGTCCGCCCGAAACAAAATAATTGCAAATGTTGTAGGGGTCGCCGCCCACGGCGACCCGCATATCAATATTTAAGGGTCGCCCAGGGGTGCGACCCCTACAGATTTAAAATTAATTTAATCACACAAATTATAATTTTTAATTACATAATTTTTGTATGTATTCTGTATCTTCTATTTTAGAAATTGTAAAACATTTCTTTCCTAAATCTTTTAAAGAAGCTCCTACGTGATACAATTCTTTGTTGTCTACTACAATAAACCTATCATGAAATTTATTTGTTGTTAATACTTTTAAGGTTGGATATTGTTTATTAAATTTATTGATGTCCAATTTATTCAAATTACTATTTTGCGATGTTAAAATTACAACTTCTACATCTTTGTTTTTCTTTGATAACATTTTCAAAATACTATCATTTATATAGTTATCTATGATTAAGATTTTTTGCTTTGCTTTCTTTATAATATCTATAATTAAACTATATGCATCATAAATTTGTCCGTTGAAAAATATTTTTTGTTTAAATTCTGTTTTTTTATTTTTTTGTAGTTCATTAAATATTGTATCAAATTTTTTATCATGTTCTAATAACTTATATTCTACATTTGTTAGTCTTTCAAATACTGATCCGTTATTTGTTATAAATCTTCTCATTTCTACAAATGCATCCATTATATTTATGCTGACTTTGATTGCTATTTCATTCTTTAATAAACCTGAAAGCATGGCAATTCCTTGTTCTGTAAATGCATATGGTAAATATCTTCTACCTCCGTAATTTTCTTTTTTCAAACTTGAGGTCACAATTTGTGACCTCAAGTTTTCCATTTCATCTTCTGTTAGCTGAAAACAAAATTTTTCTGGAAATCTTTCAATATTTCTTTTTACTGTTTGATTTATTTTCTTAGTTTCGTAATGATATAACATAGCCACGTCACTATCGAGCATAACTTGTTTTCCACGAATAGTATAAATTAAATTTTTGATATTATTTAGTTCATATTTTTTTGCATCTAATTTTTTATTTACAGGTATTACATTATTATAATTATTCATAAAATCACACCTTAGAAATTTATTAAAGAATATTATAAAACAAAAGTTCGTACAAGTCAATCAAAAATTGGAAAAAATTAACAAAATATAATAAACAACCATATTTCTTAAAATTTCCTTAATATATATTGTAAAAAAAGAATGTTTAATATAAAATTAATATTATTAATATAAAATACAGAATTAATATGCAAATTTATAATACTTTAGGAGGACCAGTATGGCTGAAATTTTAGATGGAAAAGCTATTTCACAAAAAATAAAAGAAGGATTAAAAAAAGAAGTTGAAGAACTTAAGCAAAATGGTGTAATTCCAAAACTTGCTGTAATTATGGTTGGAGAAGATTCAAGTTCTAAAATATATGTTAGAAATAAGAGCATAGCATGTGACCAAATAGGAATAGAGTATGAAGAATATCTCTTAAATGAGAATACCACAATGAAAGAATTATTAGAACTAATTTATAAATTAAATAAAGATGATAGCATAAATGGAATACTTCTTCAAAGCCCAATACCAAGAGGATTAGATATTAATGAAGCATTTAAAGCTATTGATCCAAAAAAAGATGTTGATGGATTTAATCCTGTAAATGTTGGAAAACTTTGTTTAGGACAAGATTCATTTGTATCATGTACTCCATTTGGAATTATAAAATTATTAGAGGAATATGGAATTAATATAGAAGGAAAAGAGGCAGTTGTAGTTGGAAGAAGCAACATTGTAGGAAAGCCTATGATGCAATGCTTACTTAATAAAAATGCAACAGTTACAATTTGCCATTCAAAAACTATAAAATTAGAAAGAGCAACAAAAAAAGCAGATATATTGGTAGTAGCAGTAGGAAAACCTAAGTTTATAACATCTGAAATGGTGAAAGAAGGGGCAATAGTTGTAGATGTTGGAATAAACAGAGGAGAGGACGGAAAAATTTGCGGAGATGTTGACTTTGAAGAAGTATCAAAAATTGCTTCATATATTACTCCTGTACCAGGAGGAGTTGGACCAATGACTATAGCAATGCTTATGCATAATATTGTAAAAGCAACAAAGCAACAATTGAAATAATGTAGATAAAAATGAAGAGTTAAAAATTAAAAATGCAAAATTTGCATAGCAAATTTTGATGGGGGCTAAATTTAAGGAGGTATCATGGAAGGATTAGAATATTGGATTTGGCTCTCAAGAATAGAAGGAATAAGCCCAAAATTTTTATGGGATTTAGTACAAAAGTATAAGGACCCTAAAAACTTATGGAATAAAACTAAAGAAGAACTAATATTAGATGGGATTAAAGAAACCTATGCAGATATAATAATAGATAATCAGTTTAGAATAAATTTAGATAAATATTTAAAATTTATGAAAACGAACAATATAGAAATTATTACCATATATGATAAACAATATCCTGATAAATTAAAAGTAATTTATGACCCACCAGTTGTCTTGTATGTAAAGGGAAGCAAAGAAATTTTGAAAGAGAAAGGAATATCAATTGTTGGATGTAGATTATGTTCAAAATATGGTGAAAATATGGCTAAAAAATTAGCATATAACTTGTCTTTAAATAATATTAATATAATAAGTGGACTCGCAAAAGGTATTGATTCGTTTGCACATAGGGGGAGCTTAATGGCAAATGGAAAAACATTAGCAGTTGTAGGATGCGGACTAGATAGAGTATATCCACAAGAAAACAGAAATTTATTTGATAAAATTATTAACAATGGAGGTGCTGCTATATCCGAATACATTATAGGAACTAAGCCATTAGCTAAAAATTTTCCAAGACGAAATAGAATTATAAGCGGATTATCAGATGGTGTTGTAGTTGTAGAAGCAAGAGAAAAAAGTGGTACCCTTATAACAGTTGATTTTGCATTAGAACAGGGAAAAAATATATATGCTGTTCCAGGCAATATTGATAGTCCTAACTCTTTTGGAACAAACGAATTAATAAAACAAGGAGCAAAAACTATAACAAATTTGCAGGATATTTTAGAAGATTTATATTAAATATTTGAAATTTAAAACTATATATAATATAATAATGTGATATAAAGGGGGTAACTAAAATGCCTAAAAAGAAAAAAAATAGTAAAACTAATCAAGAAATGGATAAAACAAAAAAATATAATAAAAAAAATAAAAAGGCAAATCCAAAAAGAAAAAAAATTATAAAAAGAGTTTTAATTGGATTTTTATTAACTATGCTAATATTAGCAGGAATAGCATTTGGTATTTTGTATGGAATAGTTAAAGAAGCTAAATTAGATGTTGCAGATTTAGCATTAGAATTTGAAAACTCTGTTGTAGTAGATAAAGATGGCGATACTATTGCAGTACTTAGTGGAGATGAAAATAGAGAGTTTATTAGTATATCAGAAATGGCGGAATATTTACCAATAGCATTCGTATCTATAGAAGATGAAAGATTTTATGATCATATGGGAGTAGATTTAAAGAGAACCATAGGAGCAACTGCAAAATACGTATTAAGTAAAATAGGAATAGGATCATCTGATTATGGAGGAAGTACAATAACTCAGCAGGTGGTTAAAAATATAACAAAAGAAAAAGATAGAACCTGGCAGAGAAAAGTAAAAGAAATAGCAAGAGCATATTATATAGAAAAAGAATTATCAAAAGACCAAATTTTAGAGCTTTATTTAAACTTAATATATATGGGAGGAAATACAAATATTTATGGAGTAGAAGTTGCTTCTAATTATTATTTCTCTAAAAGTGCAAAAGATTTAGACTTAGCAGAGTGTGCATTTTTAGCAGGTATAAATAATACCCCAAATAGTTATGATCCTTTTATAGAAGATAATAGCGAAAATTTAGAAAAAATAAAGACTAGAACTTTAACAGTTCTCAATAAAATGAATGAATTAGGAAAAATAAAAAGCCAGGAGGAATATGAAGCAGCAGTTGCTAAAGTAGAAGAAGGCTTACCATTTAAAAAAGGAACGATTGTAGAAACAGTTTATTCTTATCATACAGATGCTGCTATAATGCAAATTATTAATCAACTTATGGAAGAAAAAGATCTAAATTATGATGCTGCAAAACTATATCTATATAGTGGAGGCTTTACAATTTATACAACTCAAGATTCGGATCTACAAAATTTAATGAATGAAGAGGCTCAAAAATCAAAATATATAAATACAAAAAATGGACAGCAATCACAGGCAGGAATGGTATTGTTAGATCATAAAACAGGATATGTATTAGGAGTAATTGGTGGATTAGGAGAGAAAACTACTGCACTTGGATTTAACAGAGGAACACAATTGGTAAAACAAACAGGTTCATCAATGAAACCACTTGCAGTTGTAGCACCGGGAATTGATTCCGGAGTAATTACAGCAGCTTCTGTATTTGATGATGTACCATATAAGGACTTTAAAAACTATAATTATTTTAAAGGACTTCTTACTATAAGATATGCAATTGAAAGCTCACAAAATATACCTATGTTAAAAGCAATACAAACAGTAGGAATAAGTAATTCTTTAGAATTTTTGCATAATGTAGGATTTTCTAACCTAGATGATGAAAAAGATAATAATATTAGCTTAGCACTAGGTGGATTAACTCATGGAGCAAGTCCATTAGAAATGGCAGCAGCATATGGAGCAATAGCAAATGATGGTGTATATATAGAACCTACATTCTATACAAAAGTTGTTGATGGTAATGGAAATACTGTATTAGAACCAAACCAAGAATCTAGAACTGTAATGTCTTCTGCTGCAGCTTATGTTGTAAAAGAAGTATTAACACAACCAGTTAAAACAGGTACATCAACATATTGTGCAATCTCAGGAATGAGTGTTGCAGCAAAAACAGGTACAACAAATGACGATTTTGATAGATGGCTTTGTGGATTTACACCATATTATACAGCAGCTACCTGGTATGGATATGATGAAAATAGAACAGTAAGTGGATGGTCACTTAGTCCTGCAACTCAAATATGGACATCAATAATGAAACAAGCACATAGTGGACTTGAAGGAAAAACTTTTGCAGAAACTAGACCAAGTAATGTTGTTACAGCAACAGTATGTAGAGATTCTGGACTTTTAGCTACAGAAACCTGCAAAAATGACCCAAGAGGTAATAGAACATATACTGAATATTTTGTAAAAGGAACTGTTCCAACAAAACAATGCGAAACTCATGTAGAGGTAGAGCTATGTAAAGATACAGGATTACTTGCAAATGAATTTTGCCCAGAAAAAGAATCAAAAGTATTTATAACAAGACCAAATAGTGATACAGATACTTCTTGGAAAAGTGCAGCAGATGCAAAATATATGCTTACAATAAAAGATACATGTACAGAACATACCGAAACACCAGATACAACAAAGCCAGTAATAACATTAAAAGGAAACAGCACAGTAACACTAGAGCTAAACGAAACATATAAAGAAGATGGTGCAACGGCAACTGATGATAAAGATGGAGATATAACTGACAAAATAAAAATAACAGGAAAAGTTGACACTAAAAAAGCGGGAACCTATACAATTACTTATACTGTAGAAGATTCTGCAGGTAATAAGGTATCAGTTACTAGAAAAGTAATTGTTAGAGGAAATAACAATAATGAAGGTAATACTGGGGGCAGTACAGGAGGAAATAATACAGGAGGTAATAATACCGGAAATAATAATGAAGTTGGAAATAACGAAACTGAAGGAGAAAATAATGTAGTTGATAATACAACAAATTAAAATTTGCATAAAAAGAAATTATAAAATTGGAGGATAAAATTGAAAATTTATTTCTATAACACTTTAACTAAAACAAAAGAAGAATTTAAACCAATAGAAGAAAACCAAGTTCGAATATATACTTGTGGACCAACAGTTTATAAAGATGCTAGTATAGGAAATATGAAATCATACATTTTTATGGATAACTTAAGAAGAGTGCTAAAATATAATGGATATACATTAAAACATGCAATGAATATAACAGATGTAGGACATTTAGTATCTGATGGAGATGAGGGAGAAGACAAAATGGTAAAAGCAGCAGAAGAAGAAAAGAAAACTCCTTTAGAAATTGCTGAGTTTTATACTGAAAAATTTTTAACTGATTTTGATAGACTAAATATAGATAGACCAGAAATAATATGTAAGGCAACAGACCATATAAAAGAAATGGAAGAATTTGTTCAAAAACTATTGGATAATGGCTATGCTTATGAAACATCTACAGCAATATATTTTGATGTATCAAAATTAGATGAATATGGACTCCTTTCAGGAATAGATTTAAGAAATCAAAAAGCTGGTGCAAGAGTAGAAGTAGATAAAGAAAAAAGAAATCCATACGATTTTGCTTTATGGATAAAAGCACCAGAAAATCATATAATGAAATGGGAAAGCCCATGGGGATTATGCTATCCAGGATGGCATATAGAGTGCTCGACAATGAGCAATAAATATCTAGGAGAAGTTTTTTTTATTCATTCAGGTGGAATAGATTTAGTGCCAACACATCATGAAAATGAAATAGCACAAAGCAAAGGATGCACACGGAAAAATTCCAGCAAGATTTTGGATGCATTGTGAATTTTTATTAATAGATGGTGGAAAAATGTCAAAAAGTTTAGGAAATACATATCTAGTTCAAGATATTATTGATAAAGGATATGAGCCATTAGCTTTTAAAATGATGTGTTTTACCGCACACTATAGAAATAAATTAAACTTTACTTGGGATGCTTTAGAATCAAGCCAGAACTCACTAAACAGATTAAGAGAAGGATACAAAAAACATTCTGAAGGAAATGAAAAAATAGATGATAGCATAATAGAAGAATATAAAAATAGATTTTTAGAAGCAATAAATGATGATTTAAATATGCCAGTTGCTATGAGTGTAATTTGGGATGTAGTAAAAAATCCAAATAAATCAAAGAGGTTAGCTGAGCTTTTATTAGACTTTGACAAAGTTTTAGGGATAGACATACAAAAAAGTGAAGGTAAAAAAGAATTAGAATTACCACAAGAAATAAAAACTTTAATCGAACAAAGAAAAAAAGCAAGAGAGAATAAAGACTGGACATTATCAGATAAAATAAGAGATGAATTAAAAGAAAAAGGGTATATAGTAAAAGACACAAAAGAAGGAATGAAAATAGAAAAAATATAAAAAAATTGTAATTTGTTGTTTAGATATTAGAGGTTAGAGATTAGAGATTAGAATTTAAAAATGTAGGGACTGCAATCTGCCGTCCGGAAAATACGAAATTTATTGCAAACGTTGTAGGGGCGGGCCTTGTGTCCGACCGAAACAAAATAATTGCAAATATTGTAGGGGTCGCCGCCCACGGCGACCCGCATATCAAATTTTCGGGTCGCCCAGGGGTGCGACCCCTACAGATTTAAAATTAATTTAATCACACAAATTACAATTTATAGGAGGAAATTTTATGCCTAAAAGAAAAGACTATATAAACTGGGATGAATATTTTATGGGAATAGCACTATTATCTGCCCAAAGAAGTAAAGATCCAAATTCACAGGTTGGAGCATGTATAGTAAGCCAAGATAATAAAATATTATCAATTGGGTATAACGGTTTTCCAATTGGATGTTCTGATGATGAAATATCATGGGAAAGAGAAGGGGATTTTCAAAACACAAAATATCCATATGTATGTCATGCAGAGCTAAATGCAATACTTAATTATACAGGCTCAACATTAAAAGGAAGTAAAATATATGTAGCTTTATTCCCATGTAATGAATGTGCAAAAGCGATAATACAATCTGGAATAAAAGAGGTCATATATAAAAGTGATAAATATAAAGATACTGACAGTGTAAAAGTTTCTAAAAAACTATTTGACATGGCAGGAGTAAAATACACACAGTATAAATCAAGAGAAATTAAACTAGAGTTAGATTTGTAGGATTAAATATCAATTTAGTCATATATTTTTGGCACAAAATGATATGAAAATTGTTACTGTTAGATATAGTTTTTTTTGAAAAAATGTAGTATAATATAATTATCTTACATAGAAGGGAGGCACCTTTATGTTGGAACCTTTCGTAGAACTTTTCCGTTTAGTTGAGGATTTGTTCTCACGGGAGACAGCAGTTTGGATGTCCATTACTGGTATTCTTGCTATAATTTTAGAAGGTTTAAATGCTACAGGAAAACCCGATAGTTATACTAAGCAAACTGGTAAAGACAAATGGACAAAGTTTAAATTCTAACTGCTAAAAACAAAAGATAAATAAAACCCCTTTAAGTAGGGGGAAGTTTAATATAAAAAAACAGGGGTTAAGATAATAATTTAACCCCTGTTTTTATTGTAACAAATTGTAATTTGTTGTTTAGAGGTTAGAGATTGGAGATTAGAATTTAAAAATGTAGGGGCGGCAATCTGCCGTCCGAAAAATACGAAATTTATTGCAAACGTTGTAGGGGCGATTTTAATCGCCCGCAAAAACATGTTAAATTTATTGCAAATGTTGTAGGGGCGGGCCTTGTGTCCGCCAGAAACAAAATAATTGCAAATGTTGTAGGGGTCG
>CALXNI010000130.1 GCA_944389715.1 uncultured Clostridia bacterium
TAAATTGTAATTTGAATGATTAAATTAATTTAAATCTGTAGGGGTCGCACCCCTGGGCGACCCTTAAATATTGATATGCGGGTCGCCGTGGGCGGCGACCCCTACAACGTTTGCAACAAATTTGACATGTTTTTGCGGGCGATTAAAATCGCCCCTACAACGTTTGCAATAAATTTCGTATTTTTCGGACGGCAGATTGCCGTCCCTACATTTTTAAATTCTAATCTCCAACCTCTAACCTCTAATCTCTAAACAACAAATTACAATTTATAAATCCAAATTTAAAAACCCAAATGTGTTTAAAAATATGTAAGTATAAAAAGCTGCGAATGTGCCTTGCAATAGTTTTCCTATAATGTAAGGTTTAATTGAGATTTTTGCTTTTGATGTAATACTTAATATTTGAAGGGTTACAGATATACCTCCAAAACCAAGTAAAAATGCACAGATTACAATATTTGTTGAAATAGATTTATTAGTAATACTTGCAATATTACAAACTCCATTAGTAAGTTCTAATATGCCAGTTAAAATTCCATTAGCATAGGAATTTGAAATTCCAAAAATATTAAGTATAGGTGATATAAAATGTGCAAGTATATCTAAAATACCACTATTTTCTAATATAGATATAATTACAGAAAATAAAACAATAAACCCGCCAATTAAAAAAATAGTATTAATTGCACTCATTATTGAATATGCCAAGACTTCACCTAGATTGGATAAGGATACCTTTGATGGAATATTAGTAGATGGCTCTTGAACAAAAGAGCTTCTTTTTTTTCTACCAGATTTCCACCACCTAAATACAAAGCCTACAGTAAGACATGCTAAAATGTGTGTAATAAAAAGTAAAATTCCCGTATTTGTATCTCTAAATAGCCCTATTCCGACAGTTCCAATTATAAAAAGTGGACCAGAATTATTGGTAAAAGCAAGTAGCCTTTCTGCTTCTTCATTTGTACAAATACCTTGCGATTTAAAATTTGAAACTATTTTAGCTCCCATTGGATACCCGCTAATAATACCCATTATGAACGGAAAAGCTCCTTCTCCAGGAACATTAAAAATAGGTCTCATAAATTTATTTAAAAGTTTTCCTAATATAGATATTACATTTGTATATCCAAGTAATTCTGTAGCAATAAAAAACGGAAGAAGAGATGGAACAACAGAATTTGCCCATAGTGATAATCCAGTTTTTACTGATGTAAGGTTTGTATTAGAAAATGCCAATAAACATAGGGTAAACAAACATATGCATGTTGGAACAAATAATTTTTTTATTTTAAATATAAAGAATTTTATTTTATACATGCCATGCACCTCTAATATAAGTATAGTAAATTAAATAAAATATATAACAAAAATATTAACTAATAAATTAAAATAAAAATACTATATTATGTTGTTATAAATATTAATTTGCTGAGATAAAAATGTAACAAAAATGTAATAAAAATAACATAAATCAGCAAATATATGAAAATATTAGCTTTTAAAGTAAAAATATTATTGAAAAAACAGTAAATTTAAGGAAAAACATTGAAAAACAAACATTTATATGTTAACATATTATTAAGTGATATTAGAGGGAGGATTTTTAGTATGTTTAAAAGATATATTAAAAAGAACTTAAGCATTAAAATAGCAATTATAATAGTATGCATTTTAATAGCTATAGGAATTATTTTTATGTTTGTAAGGGGAATAAATAAAACAAAAACATTTAATAGTAGCTTAGTAGAATTAGAAGCAACATTAGAGGAAGGAGAATTTCTAGATGAAGCGACAGGTCTTACATACAAAGTAAGAGAATCGAATTCTGGAGAATGTAAAGTAACAGGTTATATGGGAGAAGACACTTTAGCACTTTCAATTCCGGCCACTATAAATGGATTAAAAGTTACTGGATTAGAAAGTGGAGCATTTGATGCTACAAATTTAGATTCAGTTGTTGCATATCTAAAGTTACCACATTCAATAAGAGAAATAAGTGCACATGCCCTTAGTGGTGTGCTAAATATTATGTTTTTTGCTGAAGTTAGTAAAGATGATTTATATATATCTGAAGAAGCATTTGTACCAGTTGATACAGAACAAATGCTAAGTAGTATACATGTATATTGCTTAGAAAATGGAGGAGTAGAGGCAGATTTAGAGGTTTGTCGAGACAATTCAAGAGAAGTAGGAATTTATTTATGTAAAAAAGAAAATAATCTAATAACAAATATCGACCCAATTTACAATATTGCTGGTGACGAAGTTGTAATTGATGCAGGGCAAATTGTATATTCACATGTATTGTCAGGGTATGATAGTATAAAAACGTATTCTTTTGAAAATAATGATGTAATATGGATAGGACCTAGTGCATTTGCTGATAACGGAGCTGTACAGACAATAGATTTGTCTGGGGAAAGCAATTTAAACTTCATATATCCTAACGCATTTTATAATTGTACTAATTTAGAAACTGTTAAGCTACCAGATAATGTCAATGAAGTAGGTTTTGAAATTTCTGACAAAGCTTTTTATGGATGTTCTAAAATTAAGGAAATAGTATTACCAGAAAATACAGCAAGAATAGGTGCCAATGCATTTGATGGAATGACAGGTACAGTATACTATCCATCATCTATAAAATCGGTAATAGAAAATTATGAAGGAACATTTAGTAACTTTGTTGAGATAAAACTTGATAGTATATCAATAACAAAACAGCCAAATAAAACAGAATATAATTATGGAGATAGCTTCGATTCTTTAGGAATACAAGTTATGGCTAACTATAGTAATGGCACATCTGAGAACATAACAAATTCTTGTACATTTTCTCCAACAAGTTTTGATAAAATAGGAAAACAAACAATAACAGTAACATATGAGGGAAAAACAACAACATTAGAAGTAATAGTTAAAAGAAAAGATTCAGAAGTAGTGCAAGGAGATTGGATATTTGAAAAAAGAGAAACTGGAGATTGGAAGGTAATAGGATATTTAGGTCAAGAAAGCAATATTAAGATTCCGTCATATAAAGAAGGAGAAGAACTTCCAGTAACAAGAATAAATAATTATGCATTTGGAACAGATCCAAAATACGGAAGTTATTTATCAGAAGGTTTAACAATAAAAAGCCTAGAAATACCTCATACAGTAACATGGATAAGTGTAGGTGCTTTTGATAAATGCACTGAAATAACAGAGCTTATATTACCAGATAATATAGAACGTATAGAGGATAATGTATTTGATAGTCTAAAAGAAGGAACAGTAAAATATAAATTAGGAACAACAACAGCGCAAACATTAGAATCATATGTAGGTGAAAAAAATAGACTTTCTGTAATAGTACCAAAAGCATTAGAAATAACAACAAGTCCAAAAACAGAATACAAAGTAGGAGAAGATTTAGATTTAAGTGGAGGAGTTTTAACAGCAGCATATCCAGCAGTGTATGCAACAAACAACCAAGAAACATTTATAGCAATTCTTAATATGAATTCCTCAGGAATAGAAGTAACAGGATACGATAAAACAAAAGTAGGAAATCAAACAATAACTGTAAAATATGCTGGAGCAACAACTACATTTAATGTAACAGTAAAAAAAGAATTGAGTAGTATAGCTATAACAAAAGAGCCAAATAAAACAGAATATATAGATGGAGAAAGTTTTGATCCAACTGGAATGGAAGTTACAGCAACATATAGCGATGGAAGTACAGCACCAGTAACAAATTACACAATAGTAGGTGGAGATAATTTAACAGTAGGAACAACAAGTATAACAATAAGTTATACAGAAGATGGAGCAACAAAAGAAGTTACACAAGCTATAACTGTAAAAGTAAAAGAAACAGACCCTCCAATAGCTTTAGTTGAAATAAAGTTAACTAAATTGCCAGATAAAACAAATTACATAGTAGGAGATGCATTTGATAAAACAGGAATAGTAGTAGAAGCAATTTACACTGATGATACATCTAAAAATATAACAGATGAATGCACATTTTCTCCAACAGTGTTAGAAACAGTAGGAGAGCAAACAATAACTGTAACATATCAAGGAACTGTGATAACAACATTTAATGTAACAGTATCAAATAAAGAACTAAGCAGTATAGCAATAACAACACCACCAATCAAGACAGTATGGTTTGAACAAGATGTAATTAATTACACTTGTTACTATGGTATGATTGTTAAAGCTATATATAGTGATGGAACTAGTAGAGAAGTCACAGATTACGAAATAGTAAATGGAACTAACTTGGCAGTTGGAACTACAAATGTAACAATAAGTTATACAGAAGATGGAGTAACAAAAACAGCAACACAGCCTATGACAGTATTAGCTGAAACGGAAGGAGAAAACATATTAAAAGAAGATAGTGAATATAAAATTGTTGGATATTCTATGATAGCTGGTGTGAAGCCAAAAACAACTATAAAAGAATTTAAAAATCAAATAAATGAAAGATATCAAATAGCAGGATTATATGAAGTAAAAGATGACGTTATGTATAAGGTAGAAGATGAAAACGAATATGTAAAAACTGACATGCTTATCGAAATCAGAGAAATTAACGGGTTTACAGGATTTCGAGGTGGTTTAGTTGTAACTGGAGATTGCAACGGAACTGGAACAACAAATGTAGCAGATGTAACAACACTAATGATGAGTATTGCAGAAGAGTTAGCAGAAAATAAAGATGAAAGTAAAATACTAAAAGGTGCATACAAAAAAGCAGTGGACTTAAATGAAAATGATGAAATAAATTCAGCAGATTTAACACAATTACTAATGTTTATAGCAGAAAATAAATAAAAACAAATAAAAAGAAAAGGAGAGGACAGATGAAAAAGATAGTTAGTATATTAATATTAATAGCATTAATAATAAGTTGTGCTACAATATCAAGAGCAGCAGATGCAAGCATGAGTTTAAGTCCAGATAAAACAAAAGCAGAAAAAGGAGCAGAAGTAAAAGTAAGCATAATAATAAATAATTTTACAAGAGAGGGAACACAAAAAGCAGTAGAAGCAAAAATAACATATGATAATCAAAAATTAGAATACAAAGGAATAAATTGGGGAGAAGACTGGACAGGAGAAATATCAGGAGACGGAACAGGAATGGCGGCAAACAAATCAGTAGAGCTAAGCACACAAGAGAAAGTAGCAGAAATAACATACACAGTAAAAGAAAATGCAGAAATAGGAAATACAGTAATAACAGCAGACGAAATAATAACTTCGTCAGATGGAGATGAAGTATCAGCAAATAGTGTTTCAACAACAATAGAGATAGTAGAAGCAGATGGAAACACAGAAGATCCTGAAAATCCAGAAGGAAAAGAACTAAGTAGTATAGAAATAACAACAAAACCAACAAAAACAGAATATACAGAAGGAGAAAGTTTTGATCCAGCAGGAATGGTAATAACAGCAAAATATAGTGATGGAAGCAGTAAAGAAGTACAAGCATACATATACAGTCCATCAGGAGTGTTAAAAACTAGTGACAAAGAAATAATAATAAGTTATACAGAAGGAGAAACAACAAAAACAGTAACTTTAGAAATAACTGTAGAAAGTAAAGCAGATGATAATGACTCAGGCAATGGAGGAACAAATAACTCTGGTAATGGAGGAACAAATAATTCTGGAAATAATGGAACAACAAGCGGAAACAAAACAGATAATACAACATCTGAAAAAGATTATCCAAAAACAGGAGCTAAAACTGTTATATTACCAATATGTATATTAGCAGTATTTGCAACAGTGTCATATATAAAATACAGAAAATATAAAGTAATATAATATTAATATATGAAATAAGGTTAAAATGAGACAAATAGGTAGAGATTCCTTTTGTCTCATTTTGCAGTTTTAAATTATTGACTTAATACAAATAAGCAATGCTAATGCTTAGATCAAAATTTAAAAATGTATAGGTGCAATTTTAATCGCCCTCTATTTGAATAAATTAATAGAAACTAAAACATAATCTGTTAAAAACATAAATTTATTCAGCTCCTCGGCTCAATACGTGTTTTAGCAATTCTAATGTAAAATTGAACGAGCCTCTCGGTTCCCGCTTCCTCCTTCAATTTTCCTTAAGAATTGCACAAACCCTCCAATCACATTCGTCGCTTTATAAATTGATGTGTTTTAACAGATTTATAATATTTTGCATTTGACATTACAAATTATAATTTTAATCTGAATATTAACTAAGCAATAAATTATTAAAAATTGTAACAGTAGACAAAACTGAAAAATAATGTTATATTAACTAAGGTAGAAGTCTTTAATAAAGAAGGGATTAAAAAATGGGTGATAAATATAACGATGCAAAAGAAATTTTAAAAAAGTATAATCAAAAACATGTTATACCATTTTTGAATTTTACAGATGGTAAAATTAATGATAATATAGTAGACCAAGTGTTAAAAATTGATTTTGAAGAATTAAAAGAGTTATATAATAAAACTTTTGAAGATTTATATGTAGATTTAGAACAGTTACAACCAATAGCAGGAGTAAATCCTGATAGATTAACTAATGAAGAATTACAAAAATATGAAGAAGTGGGTGCAAATATTATAAAAAATAATAAATTTGCAGTAGGAACAATGGCTGGACGGACAGGGAACTAGACTGCGGGCACCCAAGAGCAAAAGGAACCTTTAAAATTGAATTTGAAACTGGTGGAAAATATTTATTTGAAATTATTGTAGACACTTTAAAAAGAGCAAATTGCAAATATAATGTAACTATACCATGGTATATAATGACAAGCAACGAAAACAATGAGGATACAATTAATTTTTTAGAAAAACACAATTATTTTGGATATCCAAAAGAATATGTTTATATTTTTGAGCAAGGAAAATTACCTTTAATAAATGAGCAAGGAAAGTTATTAATTGGTAGTAATGGCCTTATTAAAGAGGCTTCAAATGGCAACGGAGGTATTTTTAATTCTATGTTAAAAAAAGGAGTAATAGCAGATATGGATAAAAGAGGCATAGAATGGGTATTTATTGGGTCAGTTGATAATATTTTATTAAAATATGTAGATGTTTTGCTACTAGGGCTTACTGCTTCAAAAGGTAATCAAATTGGAACAAGAACAGTACTTAAAAGAAGTCCAGATGAAAAAGTTGGTGTACTTTGCAAACAAAATAATAAAGTAAAAGTAATAGAATATACAGAGCTACCTGATGATATAGCTGGAATTACTGATGAGAATGGAGAATTAGTATTTGGTGAGTCACATATAATGTGCAATTTATTTCATATAAATGCTGTTAAAAGATCGAGTACTAAAGAATTAGAATATCATGTAGCACTTAAGAAATCTAATTATTTAGATAAAAATAGAAAATTAGTTGAGCCAAAAAAAGAAAATGCATATAAATTTGAAAAATTTATATTTGATAGTTTTAATTTGTTTGATGACATTGCAATTCTTAGAGGCAAAAGAGAAGAAGACTTTGCACCTGTAAAAAATATTAAAGGAGAAGACAGTCCTGAAACCGCAAAAAAACTATATGAAAACTATTGGAAAAACAGGAATGTTATGATATAGTAAGGATGAGATATAGGGATATACATTTATGAAATATAAATAAAAAATAGGGGTTTGGTACTTACCCTATAATGAAAAATAAAGGGTTAAAAGTAGATAATACAAAATGTGCACATCAAATTTAGAAGGAGGAGAATAAATGAGTAGGAATAGAGCTAGAGGAAGAAGATATGATAACGAACCAAAACTAAATTTTAAAAAGGTAATAGGTGTAATTGTAGCTTTGGCAGTTATAGTTATGATTATAGTTTCTATTATTAATATAGTAAAATCAAGTGGAAATAAAATAGAAGTAAAAAACTACTCATATTATACTGTGTATGAGAATGGAAAATTCGGTGTTATAAATAATGATGGAGAGGTATTAATAGAACCATCTTATGATGAGATTATAACTATTCCTAATAACTCTAAACCTATATTTATATGCACATATGATATAAATGATTCAGATGGGACATACAAAACAAAAGCTGTAAACGAAAAAAACGAAGATATACTTGTAGGATATGACAAAATAGAGGTAATAGATAATTACGATTCAAAGCAAAACATTTGGTATGAAGATAATATACTTAGAGTAAGCAAAAATGGAAAATATGGATTAATAGATTTTGAAGGTAAAGAAGTTTTGGCATGCGACTATGATGAGATAACGGCTTTAAATGGAGTAAAAAATAATATAATAGTAAAAAAAGGTGGAAAAGTAGGATTAGTAAATGAAAAAGGACAAACTATAATACCAGTACAATATAAAGAGATCCTTACATTAAAAGAAGGTTATAAAAACGAATACATTATTGTAAATGAAAACGATCAATATGGACTAATTAGCACTAGTGGAACAATTTTAATTGAACCACAATATGAAATGGTAAAATACTTAAAAAGTTCTAATTTGTTTGCAGTAAAAGACTCAGGAGTTTGGAAATTAATTAATACAGAAGATGGAAGCATAGTTATAGATGGCGGATATGATGATATAGTAGAAGCTAGAACAGATAGTATAGTAGTAGTAGATGATGGTAATTATGGTATAATAGATACAAATAACGAAGAGAAAATCGAGCCACAATACGAGGATTTAAAATATGCATTTTCTATCTATTATATAGCAAAAAAAGATGGAAATTATGGAATAATTAACCTAGAAAACGAAGAAATAATACCTTTTGAATATATAAGTATGACATATGTAGACGAAGCAGGTTTTATACAAGCTGATAAATCAGAAACAGAAACTGTTGTGTTTGATAGTAATTTAGGACAAAAAATAAGTGGAATAATATCAGAAGTAAATATAGAAAAAGGTTATATAAAAGCATATGTAAATAATGAATATAAATATTATAACTTTAAATTTGAAGAAAAGAATGCCTCTGATTTATTAACAGAAAACAACTTATTTTTAAGCAAAAAAGATGGAAAATATGGATATATAGATAAAACTGGACAAATAGTTATTGACTACATATATGATGATGCAACAGAACAAAACTCTTACGGATTTGCAGCAGTAAAAAAAGATGGCTTGTGGGGAAGTATAAATAAAGTAGGAGCAGTATCAAAAGAACCATCAGTTAATTTAGATAACAACATATATATAGATTTTATTGGCGAATGGCATTTAAGCAACAATGGATTATATTATGAAAAATAAATTATAATTTGTTTTCTAGAGATTAGAGGTTAGATGTTGGAGATTAGAATTTAAAAATGTAGGGGCGGCAATCTGCCGTCCGAAAAATGCGAAATTGATTGCAAATGTTGTAGGGGCGATTTTAATCGCCCGTAAAAACATGACAAATTTGTTGTAATCATTGTAGTGGCTGGCACAAGACCTGCCCGAAAATGTACAATTTCAATGCGGGTCGGTCAAGACCGACCCCTACAATATGTGATAATTTTTATATAAATTTTGTACGAAATCATTGATCATTAAATATATAAATTCTAATCTCTAACCTCTAATCTCTAAACAACAAATCACAATTTATATAAAACCAAAGAGGAGATAAAATAATGGAACTAAAAATAAAATATCAATATACATATTTTATAAAGCCATTTTTAATTAAAGAGAATAAATATGAAAAATATTTACTAAGTTTATTAAACAATAGTAATTGCAAATTAAAAATATTTGAAAAGGAAAGAGATTTTAATTTATATTCGTATTTTATTCAGAATGTAAGAGACTATTTTTTTCCAACATTTTCATTTGATAAGACTAAAGTAAATAGCTTAGATAAAATGCAAAACAATATAAAAGCTAACTTATTATCTAAATTTCATTGCAATATATTTGAATATCAATTAGATAAAAAAGTGCAAGGAAAAGTAAACGAAGAAGAGGGAATATTTTTTAACATAGATAAAATTGAGATTATATGTTTAGATACTGGAATATGTTTTTTCATTATTAAAACTAATATTGATAATACTGATAAATTTTCGGATTTATTAAATTTTAATTATATGTTTAAGGACATAAATTCTGATTTTAGTAAATTAAAAGATTACAATAATATAAAAATACAAACAGATGTATTTGGCAACATGGCCGAACTTTCTGATTTTATAGACAATATAATTGGTGTTAATAATAATATAACAGAACTTAAAAATATAGATTTATATAACGAGAGATTTTTTGTATATACATATACTTGTATTAATCAAGACAACTGGAATTGTGAAGAGGATTTTGCAAATATAGAAAATGATTTCTTAAAATATAGTAATGTTTTATCTAATAATAGCACTTTAGCTTTTAATGCAAATGAATTAAAAAAGACAATGCAAACATTTGATGAGTTTAAATATGCAAGATTTGGATTTACAAAGCAAAGCGCAAGCCTGATGACATCTAGCATAGAGATTAATAATTATACTAAACTTTTATTTGACTACGAAAATGAATATCTATATACATTAATAATAAATTTATATCAAAGAATATATTTAAAAAAATTAGAAAATGATTTTAAAAGTAAAAAAGATATAGAAAGTATTAGAAAAAAATTTTCTAAATTTACAAAAGAAATATGGGTTAATGAAATTACAAACTCATTAACCGGTACATTATTTTTTAAGAAATGGAAAGAAGTTTTTGAACTACAAAATATTTATGACGAAATAAAAAACAAATATGATATTGTTTATAAAGACCTCAACATAGATAATAATACAAAAATAAATAAAATTATTTTAATTTCATTAATAATATCTTTGCTATTAAATGTGGTTAATTTTATAGCATTAATTAAATTAAGGTAAATTGTAATTTGTTCATGCGAGGTGTGAGGTGCGAAGTGTGAGGTGTGCTTTTTAGGGCTAGACTACGTAAGGCTTACCCTAGTTTCACACTTCCCACATCCCACTTCTCACTTCACATTCAAAT
>CALXNI010000131.1 GCA_944389715.1 uncultured Clostridia bacterium
CGCCCACGGCGACCCGCATATCAATATTTAAGGGTCGCCCAGGGGTGCGACCCCTACAGATTTAAAATAAATTTACCCACACAAATTACAATTTATTTAACAAGAAAGGAAATCAATGAAAAACCTAGGAATATATATACACATACCATTTTGTGTAAAAAAATGTGACTATTGTGATTTTATATCATTTTCAAACAGGCAAGATTTGGTAAATGAATATATAGAAACTTTAAAACAAGAAATAAAAAACTATAAAATCAATAAAGAAGAGTATATAGTTAGTACAATATATTTTGGAGGAGGAACTCCATCATATATAAAAAGTAATTATATAATAGATATATTAAAAATAATAAAACAAAAATTTAATATTTTAGAAAATGCAGAAATAACAATAGAGGTAAATCCAGGAACAATAAATATGGAAAAATTAAAAGATTACTACAATTCTGGAGTAAATAGACTTAGTTTTGGGCTTCAAAGTACAAATGATAATTTATTAAAATTAATAGGAAGAATTCATAATTACTCTACCTCTTTGGAACGGATATAATCTTGGAAGAAAAACAGGATTTAAAAATATTAATGTAGACTTAATGATAGGACTTCCAACTGAGAACTTGGAAGATGTACAGAGGGATTTGGAAAGAATAGTAGAACTACGGACCAGAACATATATCAGTTTATTCTTTAATTGTAGAAGAAGGAACACCTTTAGAAGAAAAAATAAATAAAAAAGAACTTTATCTTCCAACAGAAGAACTAGAAAGAAAAATGTATTGGAAAGTAAAAAGAAAGTTAGAAAAACATGGATACATACACTATGAAATATCTAATTTTGCAAAACAAGGTTATGAATCAAAACATAATATGTCGTGCTGGAACCAAGAAGAATATATTGGGTTTGGACTTGCTGCACATTCATATATAAATAATATAAGATTTTCTAATACAGAAAATCTATATAATTATATTTATAGTAGCGGCGTCTTAGACGACACACATATACGAATAGTACATGAGAAGCAAAATAAAGAGGACAAAATGAAAGAATATATGTTATTAGGTTTAAGAAAAATAGAAGGAGTAAAAATATCAGAATTTAAAAATAAATTTGTTGATAATCCTATTTATTTATATAGAGAGATACTTAATAAATTAGTTTGCGAAGAACTAATCGAAATAGACATAGACAATATAAAGCTAACAAATAAAGGAATAGATTTAGCAAATTTAGTATGGGAGGAATTTGTATAAACAGGGAAAAAGGGGTCTGACCCCTTTTTCCCTGTTTTGATGTGTTTTGATGTACAAAGTATTGCAAAGCAAAAAATATAAAAAAATTAGCAAACTGTATTGACTTTTGCTAAAAATGGGTATAATATATTAGCAGTAAAAAACAAAGAGTGCTAAAACGAGGTGTAAAAGTTGTTAAATGATAGAAAAAAACAAGTATTACAATCAGTAATAGAAGAATATATCAATACAGCAGAACCAGTTAGCTCAGCCGTATTAGTTGAAAAGTATGGATTAGATTATAGTAGTGCAACAATAAGAAATGATATGGCAGAATTAGAACATGAAGGGTATTTAGAAAAACCACATACATCAGCAGGAAGAATTCCATCTGTAAAAGGATACAGATTTTATGTAGATGAGTTATTAAATGATGAAAATATTAGTTTAGAAGAAATACAATATATAAGAGAAAATTTGCAAACTAAGGTAAATGAAATCGAAGATTTAACAAAAATAACAACAAACACTATATCAGAAATGACACATTATACAACTGTTGCAATAGGACCGGATTCTAGCACTAATATAATTAAAGATATTAAATTTATTCTTCTTGGAGAAAGATTACTTATGGCAGTAATCCTTACAGAAAATGGTGCTGTAAAAGAAACAATCATAAAATATGATGAAGACGTTTCACAAAACCAAGTAAATGATTTAAATCTAACATTTAATAATAAACTAAGAGGAAAACCTCTAGAAAAAATAGATAAACCTATGGAAGAATATATTTTATCTACCATGGAAGATCAAGCAAATGTTATAAAACCTATAATACAACAAATGAATAAAGCAATTGAAGAAACAAATAAAATTTATTTAGAGGGAGCAAGCAAAGTATTTGATTTTCCAGAATTTAAAAAAATTGATACAGCTAAAAATTTCTTAAGTATACTAGATACTAAAGAAGAAATGTTAGAAATATTTAATTCTGGCCTTGCAAAAGATATAAATGTATTTATAGGTGATGAAAATGATAACGAAGATTTAAAAGATTTGAGTATAATTACATTTAAACATAAAGTTGGGAACAAAGATATGGGAACAATAGGAATAATTGGTCCTAAAAGAATGAATTATTCAAAAGTAATTTCAATAATGAAATATATTAGTAAAAAATTAAATGAAAATGAATAAATTTGATCTGAAATATTAATATGAAATGAGAGGTGCGAAGTGTGAGGTGTGAAGTGTGAAGTGTGATTTTGTGTCATGTTTTGTAGCTGTTTGCTATAAATTCTCACATCCCATATCTCACTTCCCACAGCATATATTAAGGAGGATAAAATGTCAGAAGAAAAAAAAGAAAATTTAGAAAAAAATGAAAAAAAAGAAGTAGAAGCAAAAGGAAATGATGAGTTAGGTGCTATGAAACAAGAACTAGAAGAGACAACAGATAGGTTAAAAAGAATCATGGCAGAATTTGAAAATTTTAAAAAAAGGAGTAATAAAGAAAGAGAATTGCTATACAATTCACTTTTATCCGATATAGTTTCAAGCTTTTTACCAGTTATTGATAATCTGGAAAAAGCAGCAGCAGCAGAAACAGAAGATGAAAACTATAAACAAGGTATAGAGCTAGTATTAAAACAATTTAATGATGTACTTGCAAAATTTGGAGTAGAAGAAATAAAAACAATAGGAGAAACTTTTGATCCAGAAGTACACGAAGCAGTAAGTAGTATCCAAGATGAAACAAAAGGAGAAAAAGAGATAGTGCAAGAATATAGAAAAGGATATAAGATTGGAACAAAGGTTGTACGTCACTCTATGGTAGTAGTAGCTAACTAGGCAATAGGAAGTGTGATGTGAGAGGTGTGAAGTGTGAATTTATAAAGGAGTGAATAATAATAGTAAAAACCTATAAAGATTTAGATATTTTTAAAGGGGGCTATAAATTATCATTACA
>CALXNI010000132.1 GCA_944389715.1 uncultured Clostridia bacterium
ACAAAATAATTGCAAATGTTGTAGGGGTCGCCGCCCACGGCGACCCGCATATCAATATTTAAGGGTCGCCCAGGGGTGCGACCCCTACAGATTTTAAAATAAATTTTGTCATTCAAATTACAATTTATAATAAGAAAGGATAAACAATGATAATTACAAGTAAAGATAATGAAACTATTAAAAAAATAAGAAAATTAAAAGAAAAAAAATACAGAGATGTAAATGGAAAATATATTATAGAGGGTATTAAATTAATAAAAGAAGCAATTGAAGAAAAAGCAGATATTGATACTATTGTTGTATGTGATAATTGTGTAAAAACTGGAGAAATAGATCAAAAGATATTATATGAAATTGCGAAATATAACTGTGTGTATGTAGATGAAAAAGTGTTTAATAATATAACTGATGTACAAAATCCACAGGGAATTCTAGCGGTTATAGAAAAGAAAAATAGTGATAAAGACATAAAATTTGATGAGGATATAATTGTAATATTAGATGATATACAGGATCCAGGAAATTTAGGAACAATACTTCGAACTATAGATAGTGTACGGGCTTTCACAAGTCATAGTATCTAAAAAAAGCGGAGATGTTTTTAATCCAAAAGTAGTACGATCTACAATGGGAGCAATATTTAGAGTAAACATTATAGAAAGCGAAAATTTGATAAACACAATAAAAGAATTAAAAAAACACAAATTTAAAATTGTGGCTACATCACTTCAAACAGAAGAAAATATTTATGATATGGAATATAAAAAAACAGCAATTATAATTGGAAATGAAGCAAATGGTGTATCTAAAGAAGTACTAGAAGTTGCAGACCAAAAAGTAAAAATTCCAATGCTTCGGGAAAACAGAAAGTCTAAATGCTGCAGTTGCAACAAGTGTTATACTTTATGAATATGTAAGGCAAAAATTAAAATGAATTAAATTAAATCTTTTAGACGAGCTTTTTTCTTTCTTGAAAGAAAAAAGCTCGTCTAAAAAATTTTATTTAGTTAAAATTTCTAATATTTTTGGGTATATTTCATCTGCATTATTATTCCAATTGTCCGAAATCGCTTTAGCTTGTTCTCTTGAACCAGCATAAATTTGTAATTCAAATAAAGTCTGATTATTTTCAACAATTTTGCATTTTACACTATATTCATGTTCATTATGTGGAATAAAATCGCTAGTAACAGAAACTTCATTTTGAAATTCTCCTAAGGTTTCTTTAAAATTATTATCTACTCTAAATTTTGTAATACCTGGAATAATATCTTTTACAAGTGATAAAGCTTGTTTGCCCTCTTCTGTAAGCTCATATAAGGACTCTCCATTTTTTTGATAGGTAATTATATATTTATTTTCTAATAAATCTAATAAAAATTGCTGAAAATAAAAATAATTCATATTATCAATAGATATTACAAGTTTTAAAAGAGCATCATTACTAATTGGTTTTGACACTTTATCTAAAATATATAAAATTAAAGCTTTTTTTTCTGCTAATGTTTCATTATCTGATGTTAATTTCACAAAAATACCTTCTTTAATAAATATTAAAAAAATTATAACATATAAGAAACAAAAACACAACAAAAGAAAATAAAAAGGACTTGAAAAAGTTATGTAAACATGATACAATACTAAACGATTATTAAGAAAAAGGTGATAAAATGAAAAGAAATATTAAATACAAAGATTCTGATAATGTAGCAAAAATTTTTGGAGGAATATTAACAGATTTAGAAAGAATCGCTGAAAACAACAATTTGCCTGTGCAAGAGGTAATACGAATGTTTATAACTGATTTGCAAAACATATCTAATGAAGATTATGAATCTAAACTTAAAGATGTGCATATAGAAGGGCCTATTCCAGCAGGTATAAAAAAGAAACTTATATCTTTTTTAAATATTGCAATAAAAAAGTATGCCCAGTTAGCAAAAAAAGATGCACAAAGGGAAAAACAGATTAATAAAAAAGAAGAACTTAATAATATATGGGAAAAAGTTAAATCAGCATTAGCTAATGAAGGTGAAGAAATTAGCAAAGATTCAATTAATAGCATGATATCAGAAATAGAGGAAGGAACAAATTATCCAGATTTAACTAAAAAACAAAAAAGCTATGTTTTAAAAAAATTAAATGAGTTGTCCGAAATAATAGATAAGAAAGATAGAGAAGAAGAACTACAAAGAGTAAAAAATGCAAACAAAAAATGGAAAGAAATAGTTGAAATAGTTGATAGCGAATCAGAAAATACAGGAAAAAGTAAATTAGAATTATGGGAAGAAATTAGTAGAGCATTATTTGGAGAAAAAAAAGATGACGATTTTAGCTTAGAAGTTCCTCAACCATTTATTGAAGATATAAAAAATATGGTATATGATAAAATAAAATCAGAAGGATTAGAATATTATAAAGATGTAGAAAGATATACGCAAAATTTTGAATTTTTAACAGGATTTAGAGGAATAACTTTTGCAACAAGTGGACATAAGTCTTTTAGAAATCCTCAACACGCAAAAATGTTTGAAGAATTAGTATCAACATTAAGAAAAAACACAAAAGTTGATTTCCCAGAGCAAGAAGAAACATTTTTAAAAAGAGTTTTAGAAGAAGGACTTATAGAAACATATTATGGAAAAGAAATTATTAAAGGAAGGTTAAATAGAATAGAAATTGAAAAGAAAGCTTATAAGCGTAATAACAACAGATCTTCGAGAGAGTAATATTAAATAAAGAGGACAAAAAAATTGTCCTCTTTTGTCGATGAAAAAAGCTTTACATTTTTAGTTAAATATATTAATATAAATATATCGAAATTGTGCTCATACAATTTCAAAAAATTTATTTCTTAAAAAGTTTTTATCTTTTTAAAATCCAAATTAAAAAATTTAATATTAAGAGGTGATGCCTATCTGATTAGTTATACAAAACGAAATATTCTTACTATTTCTTTTATTTTAACTTTAATTATTTTTGTAGTATTTAATTATTCATATAATAAACTGCAAAATATATATTATTTTAATATCAAAAATAGAAAAACAATAACAGAAGATAATAAAGAAGAAGTTGGAATAAATGAAATCGAAGAAAGTCAAATTCAGCCGAAGCAATATAAAAAAACAGAAGATAGTATGATAAATGAAAATTTATGGCAAATAGAAATACCAAAGATTAATTTAATAGCACCAATTGCAGAAGGAACTAGTCAGGAGATTATGTTAGATTATGTTGGCCATTTTGAAAATACTGAAGAGTGGGATGGTAATGTTGGACTTGCTGCACATAATAGGGGTTATCCAATAAATTATTTTGCAAACCTTAAAGAATTAAAAATTGGTGATGAAATAATATACAAAACAAAATATGGAGTAAAAAGATATAAAGTAATTTTAAGTATAATTATAAAAGATACTGATTGGAGTTATTTGCAAGAAACAAAAGAGAATAAAATAACGTTAATCACTTGCGTAGAAAATAAACCAAGTAATAGACGCTGTATTCAAGGAGAGGAAATAAAGGAGGAATAAATTTGAAGAAAAAAATATCAATAATAATATGTTTAGTATTAATTTTAATTAATATAATCTCTATAAAAAGTGAAGCCGCAGTGCCAATAGATAGTGCATATATTTATGCTACTAAAAAAACAGATGCTCTACTTATGTGGAATGGATTAAGAATACATACACATATGGCTGTTTACAAAAAAGACGGAAAAGAATATCCAGCATATTGCATGAACAGAGATTTGCCAGGAGTTGAAATTGGATTTTCTCAAACTGTAGATGTAAATAAACTGGTAAGTGATGTAAAGGTATGGAGAGCAATTGTAAATGGTTATCCATATAAAACAATATCAGAACTTGGTTGCAAAACAGAGGAGGAAGCATATTTAGCAACAAAACAAGCAGTTTATTGTATGCTTACAAATAGAGATGTAAATGAATATACAGCAATTGGAGAAGCTGGAGAAAGGACATTAAAGGCTTTAAAACAAATAGTAATAAATGCAAGAAATTCTAATACAACTAAAGTTTCAGCTGAACTTAAAATCAATCAAGAAAATAGTTTATGGCAAGTGGACAGTATAGACAAAAATTATGTATCTCAGAAATTTACTGTATCTGCAAATGCAAGTTTTGATGAGTATTTAGTCCAGTTAAAGAATTTAAACATAGAAGGAGTTAAAATAACAGATAAAAACAATAACGAGAAAAAAGAGTTTAAAGCAAATGAAGAATTTAAAATATTAATACCTATAATTAATATTACACAAGATGGAACTTTTACAATTAATGTAAATGGAAAAGTTGCAACAAAGCCAGTATTTTATGGAGAATCAAGAGATGCAGGCTTACAAAATTATGCATTAACAGGATATACTTATGAAGATGGAGATGGAAGTAAAAAAGTATATTATCCAAAAAACGATACAAAAATAGTAATTATAAAAAAGGATAGTACAGAAAAAAACAATTTAGAAGGAGTAGAATTTGAATTATTAGATCAAAATAAAGAGGTATTGCATTCAGGACTTACAACAGATAAAGAAGGCAAAATAGAGATAGAAAATTTATTGCCTGGAATTTATTACATTAGAGAAACCAAAACTTTAGAGGGGTATCAACTATATAATAAACTTATTAAAGTTGAATTAGAATTAAATGAGGAAGTAACTATAAATGTAATAAATTCAGAACAAGAACCCAATATAGAAATCGAAGACAAGAAAACAGAATTAACTGTAAAAGAAAGTAGAGATGAATTAACTGTAAAAGAAAGCATAGAAGAATCAAGCATAAAAGAGAGCATAGTTGAAACAACAATTAGATTACCTAAAACAGGTATGTAGTAAATGTAGAGCTTTTCTTGACAACTATTGCCATTGATTGTATAATATTTGATGTAAATTTATATATAAGAGAAGGGAATAGTGAATTAAATTAATGGCAATTCAAATTTTAGTATTAGCTATTTTAATATTATTAAATGCATTTTTTGCAGCTACTGAAATTGCATTTATTTCTTTAAATGATGCTAAAATAGAAAAACAATCAAAAGAGGGAAACAAAAAAGCAAAACAAATTAGAAAAATGTTAAAAGAACCAAGTAAGTTTTTAGCAACAATACAAATAGGAATTACACTTGCAGGATTTTTATCAAGTGCTTTTGCAGCAGATGCTTTTGCAGATGATTTGGCTCCAGTTTTAGAGAATTTAATACCACTTGGACTATCAGTTTGGAGAAGCATATCAATTATATTAATTACAATTATATTATCATATTTTTCGCTTGTATTTGGTGAATTAGTACCAAAAAGACTTGCAATGAGAAATTCTGAAAAAATTGCATTTGCTACAGTAGGAGTAGTAAGGGGTATATCAATAATAACAGCTCCATTTGTAAAATTACTTACTGCATCTACAAATGGAATATCAAAATTATTCGGGATAACAGGAGCTGATGAAGAAACTGTTACAGAAGAAGAAATAAGAATGATGGTTGATGTTGGGGAAGAAAAAGGTTCAATAGAAGAAGAAGAAAAAGAATTAATAAATAATGTATTTGAATTTAATGATAAAGTAGCATCAGAGATAATGACACATAGAATGGATATTTATGCAATAGACATTAACTCAGAGATAGATAACATTTTAGAAGAATTAGATGAATATAAATACAGCAGAATACCTGTATATGAAGAAAGTATAGATAATATTGTTGGAATGTTATTTGTAAAAGACCTATTAGCTAATTTAAATAAAAAAGAAAAAGTAAAAATCTCAAATTTATTAAGGGAAGCATATTTTGTATCAGAAAATAAACCAATAAACGAATTATTTAGAGATCTTCAAAGAAATAAACATCAACTTGCAATAGTACTAGATGAATATGGTGGAACTGCGGGATTAGTTACAATGGAAGATATTATAGAAGAACTAGTGGGCAATATTTTTGATGAATATGACGAAGAAGAAAAAGAATTTGAGAAAATTGATGATAATACATTTATGATAAGTGGAGGAGTTTCTATACATGAATTAAGAAAGATTTTAAATGTAGAAATTCCAGAAGGAGAATATGATACTTTATCAGGATATCTAATTGAACTGCTTGGTAGAATTCCATCAGACGATGAAAAACCCGTAATAGAAACAAAAAGAGTAACATATAAAATAGAAGAATACGAAGAAAAAAGAATATTATGGGTTAAAGCTTGTAGGAATAATATAGAAGAAAGTTTAGAAGATGGAGAAGATGATGAAGAAGAACCAAAATCAGAAGATAAAGATGATGAAAATAAATAATTTGGGCGGACAAAATGTCCGCCTAAATTTTCTAAAAATATGGAACTTTTTTTAACTATAAAAAATCTTTGAACAAGATGTATCTATCAGTTTTATAAATTTCCCAAAAAAACGAAGTAAAAAAGGAGTATTATCAATGTATGAAGAATTTGGAATAAATGAAAAAATTATAAATTTATCTAAAAGTGTAGAAAATTGTTTAAGTGTAATTTTTAATAAAGTAAATGAGGTTTCAGAATATAATAGTCTAAAAGTATTAATGGCATTTCAAAAATATAATTTGTCTGAAATGCATTTTAATGGGACAACCGGATATGGATATGGAGATATAGGAAGAGATACTATAGAAAAAATATATTCAGATATTTTTAAAACTGAAGATGCATTAGTAAGAACCCAGTTTATATCTGGTACACATGCACTTTCTACGGCCTTATTTGGAATTTTAAGACCTGGAGATACTTTAATTAGCATTTCTGGTAAACCATATGATACTTTGGATGAAGTAATTGGAATACAAGAAAATAAAAGTTCATTAATGAGTTATGGAATTAATTATGAACAAATAGAATTAGTAGATAATGATTTTGATTATGAAAAAATAGAACAAAGACTAAAAAGTGGCAAAATAAAATTAATAGAAATACAACGTTCTAGAGGATATTCTTTAAGAAAAACTTTAGATTTAGAAAAAGTAGAGAGAGTAATAAAACTAATAAAAAAAATAAATAAAGATATAATTGTAATGGTAGATAATTGCTACTGCGAATTTGTAGGAGAAAAAGAACCTACTGAAGTAGGAGCAGATATAGTTGTAGGTTCTTTAATTAAAAATTTAGGTGGTGGAATTGCACCAAATGGAGCATATATAGTAGGCAGGGAAGATTTAGTTCAATTATGTGCTGAAAGATTAACAGCACCAGGACTTGGAAAAGAAGTTGGTCCAAGTTTAGGAATAAATAAACAAATATTACAAGGACTATTCTTTGCACCACAAGTGGTAGCAAGTGCAGTTAAAACATCTATATTTGCAAGTAAAATGCTCGAAGAATTGGGATATAAAGTAGAACCTAAATATAATGATAAGAGGTCAGATATAGTTCAAACAATAGAATTTGGGAACAAAGAAAAATTAATAAAATTTTGTCAAGGTATACAAGCAGCATCTCCAATAGATTCCTCATCTATTCCAGAACCATGGGATATGCCAGGTTATACAGACCAAGTTATAATGGCGGCGGGAGCATTTACACAAGGATCATCAATTGAGCTTAGTTGTGACGCACCAATAAGACCACCATATACAGCATTTTTACAGGGAGGGCTTATGTATGAGTACGGAAAGATAGGAATATTAAAGGCAATATCAATGCTTTAATTGCGGAATGAAGTGGAATTTCAATGAGAAGTGGGATGTGGGAAGTGTGAAATTAGGGTAAGCCTTACGTAGCCTAACCCTAAAAAAGCACACCTCACACTTCGCACCTCTCACATCACAAAACAAATTCCAATTTATATGATAATAGGAAGGGTATTTTTAATGAGTGACATTATTATAATTGGTGGTGGACCGGCAGGGATGATTGCTGGAATATCAGCAGCAAAAAATGGAAATAAAGTAACAATAATTGAAAAGATGAACTCATGTGGCAAAAAACTCCTTATTACAGGGAAAGGCAGATGTAATATAACAAACAGTACAGATATTAATGGGTTTATTGAAAATACACTTTGCAATAGTAGATTTCTTTATGGTGCATTAAATAATTTTGATAATAATGACATAATACGATTATTAGAAAATGAAGGAGTTAAAACCAAAGTAGAAAGAGGAGGAAGAGTTTTTCCTGTTTCTGATAAATCTCAAGATGTATTAAATGCACTGCTTAGGATATTAAAAAAGCTAGATGTAAAAATATTAACCAATACAGAAGTAAAAAAGATTGTAGTAAAAAATGGAAAAGTAGAAGGAGTAAAATTAAACAATGTAGGGGCCAATTTCCTCGGCGATCCGTTAAGAGATGAACTAAAAGCAGATAAAATAATTTTAGCAACAGGTGGAAAAAGCTATTCTGTATGCGGTTCAACAGGAGACGGGTATAGACTAGCAAAAGAATTAGGACACACTATAATTGATATAAAACCATCACTAATACCACTAATTTCAAACAATAAAGAGTGTGGCAAGCTCCAAGGATTATCTTTAAGAAATATTGCAATAAAATTAAAAAATAATGATAAAGTTATATATAAAGATTTTGGAGAAATGATATTTACACATTATGGAGTATCAGGTCCAGTAATACTAAGTGCTTCAGCTTACTTAACAAGATATAATAATGTGAGTGAACTACTTAAAAATAATAGAATAAAGTTAGAAATAGACCTAAAACCAGCTTTAAGTGAGGAGAAATTAGATTTAAGAATACTCAGAGATTTTAATGAAGTAAAGAATAAAGAATTTAAAAATAGCTTAGACAAATTACTTCCACAAAAGCTAATTCCAGTAATTATAGAAAAAACAAAAATAAATCCAAAAAAACAAGTAAATGAAATAACAAAAAAAGAACGAACAAAAATAGTGCAAATTCTTAAGTGTTTTGAGATTAATATAAATGGAATAAGACCAATAGAAGAAGCGATAATAACATCCGGGGGAGTAAGTACTAAAGAGATAAATCCAAAAACAATGGAATCTAAAATTATAAAAGGATTATATTTTGCAGGAGAGATAATAGATGTAGATGCATTAACAGGAGGATTTAATTTACAAATTGCGTGGAGCACACGGTTTCACAGCTGGAATGGACTAAATTGTAATTTGGAAAATAGAATTTGGAATTGAGAATTTGGATTTTGGATATGTAGGGGCGGGCCTTGTGTCCGCCCGAAACAAAATAATTGCAAATGTTGTAGGGGTCGCCGCCCACGGCGACCCGCATATCAATATTTTAGGGTCGCCCAGGGGTGCGACCCCTACAGATTTACAATTAATTT
>CALXNI010000133.1 GCA_944389715.1 uncultured Clostridia bacterium
TTGTTGGGGACGGTTAAAAATTTTTTTATAAATTTTTATTATTCTTGTAAATGTCAAGATAAAAATTCATAAAAAGTGGAAAATCAAAAATACAGAAAAAGTGGAAAATTATATTTCCTAAAAAATGATAATTTCTTCATCAGAGAGATGGTGTCTCTCTGATGTTTTTTCTTAATTTCTTTGAAAATTTATTTTTAAACATAATTTCCTCCAATTTTTTTCTTAGTATCTTGTTCTTCTACTTTATCTTTTATTCTATAAGAATTTCCCGTAATTCGTATTACACTAGAATAATGTAATAACCTGTCTAATACTGCATTTGCTAATGTTGCATCATAAAACACATCACTCCATTTACTAAACGGCATATTAGTTGTTATAATTGTAGATTTATTTCCATATCTTATATTAATTAGTTGAAAGAATAAATTTGAACCTTCTTTATCAACAGGAAGATATCCTATTTCATCTATAATTAGAATTCTGTATTGACACATATGCCTTAACATTTTATCTAATCTGTTTTCTTTTTGTGCTTTATTTAGCTTCATAATTAAAGCATGGCAAGTAATAAAATATACACTATATCTATGTTCTGTAGCTTTTATTCCTAACGCTACAGCTAAATGTGTTTTCCCTACCCCTGAATTCCCAACAAATAATATATTAGATTTATCTTCTACAAAACGTAATGTAGCTAAATCGTAAATTTCATCTTTGTTAATTGATGGCTGAAAATCAAAATCAAAATCTTCTAATGTTTTCTTAAATGGAAATGCAGCAGCTCTTATTAAGGTTTCTGATGCTCTCACTGTTTGATGTTTTATTTCTTCTTCTGTTAGTTTTAATAAACAATCTATTATATGTGGTGGATTTTTCTTTATGTTTTCTAAATATTCTGGTAACATACTTCGCATTTTATCTAATTTTAAATCTTCTAAATTTTTTAATAATTTTGTATAATTACTCATCTTTATTATCCTCCTCTATATTTATACTATCCATAATATATAAATTTCTTCTTATTTGAGCCTCTAATTCATCATCTGAAGCATTTTTAAAGGCATCTTGTTTTAATATATCTTTATAATGTGTTGTTTTATAATTTAACCTTAAACTTTCATTTGTGTTGTACCAACAGATAAAATCTGTGTTATAATATAAGTATATTCCGGAATCACATTCTTTAACGGTAATGTTTTTACCGATTAAATATGGGGGAACTGAGTACTTTTTACTTTTGTAAGTTATCATAGATTCATTAGAAACTTTATACTCTTTGGTAGGAATGTAATATGATTCTAATAAATCTAAATTTACACTGGTTAAAGTACTCTTCTCTTTTTCAAATCTTTTATTTGGTGTTTCACCTAAACCTTGTACTATCTCATTATTTATCTCAATATTTAGCTGTTCTATAATCGGATATAAATCATAAATACTATCAAATTCATTATAATATGCTTTTAATCTATTCATTATTTTAGCTAAATTTTCTACTTTACCGTTTTGTCTGTGGCCTATAAGGTCTACATGTCACAACATTAAAATTAGCATCTTTAGCAAATTGTCTAAACTTTTCATTTATTACTACCGAATGATAGTTACTTTTTACTTGGTCTACAACTGTCTTCATATTATCAAATAATATTTCTTCTGTTGTTCCTCCAAAGTATTGAAATGCCTCTGCTAAGCATTCGAATAATGTTTGTTGGCTTCTATCAAATGTCAACTTTATAAATCTTTTCCTAGAGTAACCTAAAACCATTAAGAAAATATTTATGGTGTATTCTGTTCCATACCTATCAATCATTTTAAATTTTTCTTTCCAATCAACTTGAGCTTGATATCCTGGAACTGTTTCATATCTTATTGTAGCCTTTCTATTTTGTTCTTTTTTATGTTCTGAGACAAACTTATTTAATAAAGAATAACTACCTTTATATTCATAATTATTTTTTAACAAAATATAGACAGATTTAGCTGTACAACAATAAGTATCTACTTTTGTTAATATTAATTGTTTAAATGGATCTAATTTTGAATTGTACTCACGTTTCTTTTTATTTTTATTATACTTTTCAGGATTTATTTTCCTATCAACTGTTTTCCAACTACATCCTAACCTCCTAGCTACTTCTGACTTATTCACAATATCACCTCCTCTTAATATATTAATTTGATTTTCTACATCTTTTCTCATGATAGTCAACTCCTTTCTTTATATTTTTCTTATCTAAAAGAAAAGATTTATGTTAATTATACCATGATTTTAGCTATAGAAAAAAGTACAGAAATTTGTGTACTTTTACTTTCCACTTTTTCTGTACTTTTATTTTATCATTTACATCATTGATATAAAAGCATTATAAGTAACAAAACTTAATTATATACACATTTTCAAAATTTAATTAAAAATGCATTAGATTAGAATTAGATTAGAACTTTATAACAGTAGTTCACTATCAATTATCATTAATATTACATAAGTAAATCATTATATAAAATTCTCATTTTATATTCAGTAATGGCTATTTTTTTATTACATATTTT
>CALXNI010000134.1 GCA_944389715.1 uncultured Clostridia bacterium
ATAAAAAATGATAGATAATAATAGATTAAATCATTCATTAGCAGTTGCTAAAAAAATGATTGAAATAGGAAAAGAATATAATTTAAATGATGATGAATTGCAAGACTTATTTATATTAGGCTTTAATCATGATATTGGTTATGAATATGGAAATAATTCTAACCATGCACGTATTGGAGGAGAAATATTAAAAAGAAATAATTATAAATATTGGAAAGAAATTTATTATCATGGAGATATAGATACTGGCTATTCATCATTATATTTAAAAATATTAAATATGGCAGATATGCAAATTGATAAATATGGTAATGATGTTGGTTATACAAAAAGACTTGAAGATATTAAAAATAGATATGGAGAAAATTCGGTAACTTATAAAAATGCTGAAATGTTAGTGTCAAAATTAAGGAGGAATAATCACTAATTATGGATAAATATATAGTTGTTACAACACTTTGCAATAAAGAAGAAATAGCAAATAAAATAGTAAATACATTATTAGAAAAGAAATTAGTCGCGGGAAGTCAAGTATCTAAAGTTCACTCTAAATATTGGTGGAATAATGAATTAGAAGAATGTGATGAATATAAATTAGAATTTAGAACAAAAGAAAGTTTATTTTATGAAACAGAAAATGAAATCAGGAAAATACATGATTATGCAACAGCTGAAATTTCTTATTCTGAAATAACGAATGGAAGTAAGGAATTTTTGACTTGGATAGATAGTAAGATTAGATAAAAAGAAAACACCCGAATGATGTAAATCAAACGGGTGTGGCATAATGCATTGAAAAATAACTCCATTGGTATTTGATAATATAAATGCTCAAAGCTTTCATGAGCTTTGTATGGTATAAAATCCATTTTTACATCCTTTCTGATAATCATAATAGGAATAATAGTAAATAAAGGGAGTATTTGATAGACTTATCAAAGATTAAAGTTTTTCCCGACATTCAATCCCGACATCTTATATACATTTAAGGGTGTTTTTGAGAACTTTTAAAAACTTTTTTTTAATCCTTATAAAATAGGGGATTTCCTTGAAATTACGCAAAAAAACACAGGTTAGAAATTTGATTTCTAACCTGATATTTTGGTGCAGATGGCCGGAATCGAACCGGCACGGTGTTTAACCACCGCAGGATTTTAAGTCCTGTGCGTCTGCCAGTTCCGCCACATCTGCATTTCAACTGGCAAAAATGATTATACTACTTATTTATATATATTGTCAAAATTTTTTTTAATTTTTTTATTTTGAAAAATAGCATGGTTAATATTCAGCCAAAATATTATTAATATATTATTTAATATTTATTGCAAATCTTATGAGGAATGTCGATTTTTGTTTTTTATCGTCGTCCTATTTTTCTTGACTTTTCCTATTAATTGGTGTAATTTTGAATAGCTAAATTTTTTATAAAGGAGTAATACCCATGCAAAACCTATACTTTGCTGCAAAGATTCAACAAGAATATGCGGATATCATCCGCAAAAATGCTCTTAAACTTGGTGTTCCTGAAGAAAACATAATGTTCAGTCAGCAAGCTTGTAATGTGTTATATCTTGGAGTTTATATTAAATTCAATGATATTGACACTTTTCAAAAATTTAATGCTTGTAATATACCAGGTATAGTTGAAAGATGGTAATCCTTTCTCCCGCGGGTTTTCTCGCGGGAGCTTTCTTTAATATTCTAACCATAATCCTTGTTCTTTTAATTGACTAACAATATCATTATGCTCGTTTACTGTTCTTGTAAAATATAGTTTCCCATTTTTATCTGCAACAAAGAATAGATAATCTGTGTCATTTGGATTTAATGCAGCTTCTATACTATTTTTACTTACAGATGATATAGGTCCTATTGGTAATTTTCCTTCCATATTAGGTCCTCTAGTATTATATGGATTATATGTGTCAATTTCACTTTGATATAAATCTCTTTCTCCCATATCTATTTTAAATGCATAATATGTTGTAACATCACTTTGTATTGCCATACCTTGATTTAATCTATTATATATAACACTTGATACATCTTTTCTGTCTTCATCACTCATTGATTCCATTTCTATAATTGAAGCAATTGTTAGAATTTCATGTACACTATAGTTACTATTCTCAATCTGCTCTTTATATTCATCTAAAATTTCTTCCATTCTATCTAACATTTTTTCAAATATGTCTTCCACTTTTGCATCTTTATTTTCTAATGTATAGGTATCTGGAAATAAATAACCTTCCAATGAATAATATATATTTTCATCTTTTATTTCATCAGATAAAAACCAATATTTTTCTATTAAAGAATCAATATATTCTTCATTTTCTAATAAATTTATTACATCTTCTTCTGTATTATTAGTAGTCTCTGCAATTTTATTTGCAAGCCATCTAATATTTTTACCTTCTAAGTATGTTATATTTAATTGATTTGGATCATGCATTATTCCTGTTTTTAGCATGTCAGTAATTTCTTTTAAGTTCATACTTTGCTTTAAATAATAAGTACCTGCTTGAAAATCTGATACATTATTTATTTTTACATATAATTTAAATGCAGTCTCGTTTTTTATTAAATTATTTTCCTTTAAAATTTCTGCTATTCTATTAGTACCACTTCCTAGTGGTATAGTAATTTCAATTTCTTCTTCATTATTTCCAACATGTGATATTGATATAAAATACCATATCATAAAACTAATTATTATTAATAGTATTATTGCTATTATTCCTATAATTATTATTTTTTTGTTTTTTATTAAATCTTTCATTTGTATTCTCCTCTACTCTATAATATAATCTATAATATTTATATAATCATCTTTTTCTATATTCTCATTTAAAACAATGCTTGCAGTTATGCCAATTTCTCTTAATTTAGGTGCAAGCTCTATAACAAATCTAAGCATACTATCTTTATTCTCTATTCCATTAAAATCTATAACTACACCATTTATATTATTTTCTATAGCATTGTCTACTATATTATTTATAAGATTTGTTCTTGTTTTATAATCTTCTAATATAGTATTTGTTTGTTTTTCCAATGATTTATTAGAAATTGATACCCAAGTTTTATAATCTTCTTGCTTTTCGAATTCTTCACTTATCTCTATGTTGCTTTCGGTAATGCTATATACTGCTTCTATATTTATTTTTTCAGTTTGATTTTCTTTTGTAATATCAAACTTTTTACTTCTATATTCATCTAATGAAATAGTAGTTGCTTGCCCTCTCTCTATCATGTCTTGCCTTAATATATATTCTGAAGTAAGCTTATTAGCCTTTACATATCCGTATTGTTCCATCTGATGTTCTAATTTGTCTCCATCCTTTACTAGTAGTATAGAAACAGTAAACTGATTCACCTTCTTTTAATGTTCCTATATTTTTTGATAGTCCTCGAGGTTTATATTTTATATCTGTTTCTTCAGAAATAGTTGCTTTTATTATTCCTTTATTTAATTCATCTATAATTACTCTATTAGTGCTTTCAATGTATTCTACATCAATATTATAAACTATAGTCATATCAGAAATAGGTAAATAAATATTTTCATTAATTTTTATTATTGAATCTAACATACTAACTGTAGAATTATTAACAACCATTTGATTTTCGTTAATTGCTATGTTTGCAACCTTTGTATCTGATGTTGTTATAATTTGATTATATTTATCATCATGATAAATAGTTGCATCAAATAAATTTTGTACATCTTCTTCTGAAATATAAATTGTTCCATTTTCATTTACATATATATCATGTTTTAAATACTCTGTTATGTTTTCTTCATTTAATATTAAATTGATAACATTTGTATATTTATCTCTTTTGTATCCTGGTGCTATATTTATAATTATAGCTACTACTATAAGAGCTACTACACTAATAATTATATTTCTTATAAATTTAATTTTTTTAATTCTTATTAGTCTCTTTTTTAATTCCTTCAATTTTATCCTCCATACAAAATTACTTTACATTTTAAATTAGTATATCATAAAATTTTTATATAAAACACCTTTTAATAATTTTTTTATTTTTTTGTTGTATTTTGTTGATATTTTTGTGCTCATATGGTAATATTAATAATGGTGCGTTTAAAATTATTTGTTAATTTTAAGAGTGCAAACTTTACTTTGTTTAATAAAATATTATATAGATAGAAAGGAGTATTAAAATGGATTTTCAAGAATGGAAAAATTTTAAAGGTGGAAAATGGACTAAAGAGATAGACGTAAGAGATTTTATTCAAAAAAACTACACTCCTTATGAAGGAGACGAAAGCTTTTTAGCAGGTGCAACAGAAAGAACTAAAAAACTATGGGATGATGTGCTAGAACTATATAAAAAAGAAAGAGAAAATGGTGGCGTTTTAGACGCAGATACTAAAACTCCATCTGCTGTAAATGCTTATGAAGCAGGATATATTGATAAGGACCTAGAGCAAATTGTAGGTCTTCAAACTGATGCGCCACTTAAAAGAGCAATCATGCCTAATGGTGGTATTAGAATTGTAGAAAAATCAGCAGAAAGTTATGGATTAAAAGTAGATCCTGAAATAGATTATATTTATCATAATTTAAGAAAAACTCATAATGATGGTGTATTTAGCGTTTACACACCTGATATTAGAGCAGCTAGAAGTTCTCACTTAATTACAGGTCTTCCAGATGGATATGGACGTGGAAGAATTATAGGTGACTATAGAAGAGTTGCTTTATATGGTGTAGATGCATTAATCGCAGAAAAGAAAGAGGAATTAGATGTTCTTAATGTTGATGAATTTACTGAAAAGGTTATTCGCGAACGTGAAGAAGTTTCTGATCAAATAAAAGCATTAAATGATTTAAAAGCAATGGCAATGAAATATGGATTTGACATTTCAGTTCCAGCTAAAAATGCAAAAGAAGCTGTTCAATGGCTATACTTTGGATACTTAGGAGCAATCAAAGATCAAAATGGTGCTGCAATGAGTATTGGTAGAACTTCTACATTTTTAGATATATACTTTGAAAGAGATTTAGCTGCAGGATTAATTACTGAGGAAGAAGCCCAAGAAATTATGGATCATTTTGTTATGAAATTAAGATTAGTAAGATTTTTAAGAGCTCCTGAATATAATGCGCTATTTAGTGGAGATCCTGTATGGGTAACAGAAAGCATTGGTGGAATGGGTATAGATGGTAGAACATTAGTTACTAAAAACTCTTTTAGAATTCTTCATACACTAACAACACTTGGACCTGCTCCAGAACCAAACTTAACAGTTTTATGGTCTACAAGATTACCAGAAGGTTTTAAAAGATTTACAACTAAATTATCTATTCAAACTTCTTCAATACAATATGAAAATGATGACTTAATGAGAGTAACTTTAGGTGATGATTATGGAATAGCATGTTGTGTATCTGCTATGAGAATTGGTAAACAAATGCAATTCTTCGGAGCAAGGGCAAACCTTGCTAAAACATTACTTTACGCTATTAATGGTGGTAGAGATGAACTTTCTGGAAAACAAGTTGCTCCAAAATTTGAAGGAATTACATCAGAATATTTAAACTATGATGAAGTAATGGAAAAATTTAATACTATGATGGATTATGTTGCAAAAATATATATTAAAGCATTAAATGCGATTCACTATATGCATGATAAATATTCATATGAAGCATTAGAAATGGCACTTCATGATAGAGAAGAAGACATTTTAAGAACAATGGCATGTGGAATAGCAGGTTTGTCAGTAGTTGCTGATTCACTTTCTGCAATTAAATATGCTAAAGTTAAAACAATTAGAAATGAAGATGGATTAGTTGTTGATTATAAAATTGAGGGTGATTTCCCAAAATACGGAAATGATGATGATAGAGTTGATCAAATAGCAGTTGATTTAGTAAAAACATTCTTAAATAAATTACAAAAACATTATACTTATAGAGGTTCAAAACATACATTATCTATTCTTACTATTACATCAAATGTTGTATATGGTAAAAACACAGGTAATACACCAGATGGAAGAAGAGCAGGAGAACCTTTCGGACCAGGTGCAAACCCATTACATGGAAGAGATACAAATGGTTCACTTGCAGTATTAAATTCAATTGCAAAACTTCCATATGAATACTCTGAAGATGGTATTTCATATACATTTGCAATTACACCAGCAGCATTAGGTAAAGAAGAAGATACAAGAATTACAAACTTAGTAAATATGCTTGATGGATATTTCGAAAAAACTGGGCATCATATTAATGTAAATGTTTTTGATAGAGCCTTGCTAGAAGATGCTATGGAGCATCCAGAAAAATATCCTCAACTTACAATAAGAGTTTCTGGATATGCAGTTAACTTTATAAAATTAACAAGAGAACAACAATTAGATGTAATTCATAGAACAATACAAGATAGAATTTAATTTTAATTTGTAAAGACATGATATTAAAATGTCATGTCTTTATTATTTCTAAATCAATAAATTGGAATTTGTGTGATAAAATTAATTTTAAATCTGTAGGGGTCGCACCCCTGGGCGACCCTTAAATATTGATATGCGGGTCGTCGAGGGCG
>CALXNI010000135.1 GCA_944389715.1 uncultured Clostridia bacterium
CCTATAACAACAGTTAGTGATAATGAAACAGTCGAAATTTTAGAAGAAAATGATGAATGGTATAAAGTAAAATATGGTAATTATGAAGGATATATGTTTGCTGAATATGTAGAAGCAGAAGATGTAGTAGAGGAAACTCCTGAGGAAGAAGCAGCTACTGAGGAAGAGCCGCAAAATGAAGAAACACAAAACGAGGAACAAAATTCTCAAACAGAACAGCCAGCTAATGAAAACACAGAAGATGTTTATCCAAAAGAAATAGTTATTAACTCTACAATTAATGTATATCTTATTCCATCAATCACATCTAAAATAATTACAAATGTAGAGCAGGATAAAACAATAACAGTTAATTATGAGGTAAGTAATTGGGTTAATATTACATGTGAAGGAACTACAGGTTGGGTAAGAAAGTATTACATAGATACACAAACAACAAATGTAGAGGATAATACAAATTCCGAAACTACTGAGCCAGAAGAAAACAATAATGAAACTAATGATCAAAACAATACAAATGAAACAGAAAATAAAAAAGGATATATAAATGTTAGTTCTTCTGCAAATGTAAGAGAAACTGCAAGTACTTCAGCAAATATAATTACAACATTATTAACAAATACAGAAGTAACAATTATAGGAGAAGAAGGAGATTTTTACAAAATACAGTATAGAGATATAACTGGTTATGTAGCAAAATCTTTAGTATCTGATGAGGTAGTATAGGTTACAAGTAGAAGTTTGGCTACCAAAAAACAATAATTGCAACTATTCTGCAATTAAAATAGTAAAGTAGTGGGGGACTTTGTAAATATGGAGTGGTAATAATTAAAAGACCAATATTAATATGCACACTTGGTTATATAACAGGGATTATTTATGGGCTATACTTTAAAAAAAGTATAGCCTTTGCTTTTATACTAATACTATTTGTTTTTTATATATGTAAATACAATAATTATAATAAAATTAAATTAGTAAGATATTTAAAAATATTTCTAAAACAAAATATTATATTACTTTTTTGCATTTCTGCAATAGTTTCAAATATTTATATATTACACTTAAATTGCAAGTATGAAGAATTTTATAAAAATAATCCAAAAAATTTAAGTGTTCAAGCTATAGTTATAGGAGAAGCTGTAGAAAAAGAATATAACTATACATATACAATAAAAATAAAAAAAGGTTATTATAAAAATAAAAAATTTATTTTATCGGTTAAAAAGAATATGAATAATATACTTCAATATGGCGATTTAATAGAACTAGAGGGAGAATATATAATTCCTAGTGGAAGCAGAAATTATAAAGGATTTAATTATAGGGAATATTTAAAAACTAAAAAAATATATGGAACAATTAAAGCTAACAATGTTAAAATTTTAGAAAAAAATAATCTTAATCCTATATTACTAAAATCAAACAATATAAGAAATACAATAATACAAAAAGCTAAACAAATATTACCAAATAAAACGAGTAGCTTACTAATTGGATTATTGCTAGGAGATAAACTAGAAATACCAGAAAAAATAATAGAAGATTTTAAAATAAGCAACTTATCACACATGCTTTCTGTATCTGGAGCACATACATCATATTTAATATTAGGAATAACTTATATATTAAATAAAAGTAAAATATCAAAAAAATGGGTTTATATAATAACAATAATAGCACTTATTATATTTATGTTTATAACAAATTTTACTTCATCTGTAATAAGAGCATGCTTAATGGGATGTTTTGCAATTGGAGCTAAACTTTTTTATAGAAAATCTGATATTATAACAAGTATAGCTTTAAGTCTCCTAATTATATTAATAATAAATCCATTTGCAATAAATGAAATTGGCTTACAATTATCATATTTAGGTACTCTTGGTATTATTTTATTCAATAAAAATATTAATATCTTATTATCTAAATTAAAAATAAACAAAAAAATTATTAAACTACTGGCAGTTTCTTTTTCTGCTCAAATTATGATAATGCCATTAATGGCATTAAAATTTAATACTATATCATTAACATTTTTTATATCTAATTTACTTGCAAGTCCTATATTAGGGCTAATAATGATACTTGGATTTATAACAATATTTATTACATTTATATCTTTTAATATAGCAAAATTACTAGCAGTTATATTAAATTTAGGGCTAGAAACACTAATATTAATAGCAAATTTAACTTCAAAAATTCCTTTTAGCAATATAATAATAAAAACTCCATATGTAATAACCATACTATTAATTTATATATTTGTTTTAATATTTAATTATATCTACGCGATTTATAATTCTAAAAATCGTTTGCGAAAAATCCAAAAAAAAATTATTGAAATATTAACTTTAAAAAATATTAAAATATTGTTTGTATTAATTATTATAATAGTAATTTTATTCAACATATTTTTTTATCTATATTTTTCTATTTTACAAAATTTAAAAATATATTTCATAGATGTTGGGCAAGGAGATAGTACACTTATCGTTACGCCAAATAATAAAAAAATTCTAATAGATGGTGGCGAAGGTAAAACTGACGTCCTATTATCATATTTACTAGATAGAAGAATAAAAACAATAGATTACATCATTATCTCCCATTTTGACAGTGACCATTGTAATGGACTAATAGAAGTAGTTGAAAAATTAAATGTAAAAAACATTATAATTTCAAAACAAGCATATTTAAGTGACGAATATATAAATATTGCAAAAATTATAAATAAAAAAAGAATAAATGTAATCCATGTAAAACAAGGAGATAAAATTAGTATAGACAAAAATGTAAATATACACATATTTTATCCACCAAAAAAATTAGAATATGATGATTTAAATAATAACTCGATAGTTGCAAAAATATCATACAACAATTTTAGTATTTTATTTACACGGAGATATAGAAAAATCCGAAATGAACATATTAAATAAGTATTTAAATACAAATGCTTTAAAAAGCACGATAATTAAGGTTTCACATCATGGATCAAAAACATCAAGTTCTGAAGAATTTTTAAAAAAAGTAAATCCCCGAATTGCATTAATAGGAGTTGGAGAAAACAATAAATTTGGACATCCAAATGCTAGAGTAATAAAAAGCTTGCAAGATATTAATTGCAGAATTTATAGAACTGACAAAATGGGAGAAATAGAAATTACAATTAGTAAAGAAGGTAATTTAAAGATAAAAAGTATATATTAATAATATTTCAGACTTAACATTAACCAAAAAACATTTATCTGCAACTCTATTAATGAATTAATAAAAGATGCAGTTGATTTATATTTAAAAACAAATTAAAACATAATCATTTATTATATTGTATATTTTGCCTAAATATTGGTAACACTAAAACAGGTGATGCAAAGATGAAAAAATATACAATTATTGCCATAATAGCACTTGGAATTATATTAGGCTTTTTAACTGGTATGTATTTATATAAAATAAATCAGATAGATTATAATAGTAAAGAACAAATAGCCAAGACAGTAGAAGATGAATGTACAATTTTAGGTGAATTAAATGACCAAGAATTAGAAAATTTAATTACAACAAGCGTTGAAGAAGAAAAAGCCTCACCTAACTGTATTATAACATTAAAAATATACTACAATAAATGCGAACATTTATTAGAAAGCAAGCAAAAAATAGAAGATACAGAAGTAAATCTTACAGAAGAAGAATTAAAAGAGCGATTTAGCGACTGGGAAGTACAAAAGTTTACTCCTACAGAAATAGTGTTATATAAAGAAGTAAACGAATTTTGTAATGAACATTATTTATTAAAAGAAAAAGATGGATATATTGCAATATTTAAATTAGACGAAAATAATAATCAAACATTTTTGGAATTAACAGATATATCAACACAATATTTAACAGAAGAAGATCTAAAAAAAATACAAGAAGGAATTGCAATATATACAAAAAAAGAACTAAATAAAACCTTAGAAGATTTTGAATAAAATTATGGTTAATGTTCAGACCAAAATTATAATTAGTAATTTGAAATGCAGAATATTATAAATCTGTTAAAACACATCAATTTATGAAGCGACGAATGTGATTGGAGGGTTTGTGCAATTCTTAAGGAAAATTGAAGGAGGAAGCGG